>JAJNBA010000056.1 GCA_021155985.1 Actinomycetes bacterium | reverse complement strand
GTCGGCCTCCTGGGATCCGCGTCGGACAGCGAGCGAACCGCGTCGTTGCGGCCGGTGAGCGACGGACGAGAGGCGAGGCCGCGATGAGCTTCGGCTACCCCGTGATGCTCGAGCTCGCGGGCCGGCGCTGCGTCGTGATCGGCGCGCAGGCGGTCCGCGAGGGGAAGGTCGAGGGACTGCTCGCCGGCGGCGCGGACGACGTGGTGGTCGTGGAGCCGTCGCTCGACGATCGATTCGACGGCGTGGCCGGTGTCGACGTGTGGCGGCGCGTGTGGCGGCCGGCTGATCTCGACGGAACGTTCCTGGCCATCGCGTCGTCGGACGACGCCGCCACACGCGCCGCGATCGCCCGGGAGGCCCGCGCTCGTGGTGTGCTCGTCAATGTGGTTGACGACATCCTCCACTGCGACTGGGCGGCCCCGGCCGTCCTCCGTCGTGGCGACCTGATCCTCGCGATCGGCACCGGGGGCGTCTCCCCCGCCGTGGCGCGCCTCGTCCGTGAACGGCTGCAGGCGGAGTTCGGTACCGAGTGGGTCGAGGTGCTGCGTGTCGTGGGGGAGGTTCGGCGCGAGACGCTCCCGTCGCTCCCCGATCTCCGGGAACGGGCCCGCCGGTGGCAGGAAGCCCTCGACCTCGACGAGGCAGCCGACCTGGTCCGGGACGGACGCGCGGAAGAGCTCCGGACCCTGATCCGCGAGCGGCTGCTGGACGGGGTGTCGGCCTCGTGACGGGACGCGTCGTCCTCGTCGGCGCCGGTCCCGGCGACCCCGAGCTGATCACCCTGCGGGGTGCCCGGATGCTCGCCGAGGCGGACGTCGTCGTCTACGACCGACTAGTCGCACCTACTCTGCTCGATCTCGTGCCTGCCGGCGCGGAGCGGATCTACGTCGGCAAGGAGCCGGGCCGTGCTCCCGTGCCGCAGCGCGACATCGAGGGGCTGCTCGTTGAGCGTGCGCTCGGCGGATGCGTCGTGATCCGCCTGAAGGGCGGTGACCCGTTCGTCTTCGGGCGAGGCGGCGAGGAGGTGGCGGCCTGCGCGGCGGTAGGGATCCCGTGCGAGGTCGTGCCGGGGGTGTCGGCGGCGGTCGCGGCCCCGGCGGCAGCGGGGATCCCGGTCACGCATCGCGGCGTGGCACGATCGTTCGCGGTCGTCACCGGTTCGAACGCGCACGACGACGAGCTGGATCTCTCGAAGGTCGCGGGTACCGACACGCTCGTCGTGCTCATGGCGGCCGGCCGCCTCGCCCGCACGTGCGAAGACCTCATCGTGGCCGGCCGCCCGGCGAACGAGCCCGCGGCGATCGTTCAGTGGGCGTGGACCCCGGACCAGCGGTCGGTGGCCGGAACGCTCGCGGACCTGCCGCTCCTCGCCGAGGCGGCGAGCATCGGCCCGCCCGCGACGCTGGTCGTGGGCTCCGTCGCCGCCCTGCCGGGATCGCTGGGCCCTGAGGTCAGTCGCGGCCGGCTTCCTGCCACGCGCCGTAGCCGCCCCTGAGGTTCACCACCGGTCCCACGCCGGCCCGCTCCAGCAGCGACGCGGCCGTCGTCGAGCGCATCCCAGACGCGCAGTAGACGAGCAGCGGGCGTCCGGTCGGCAGGGTCCCCGCCGCCTGCGGCAGATCCCCGAGGGGCACGGACACCGCGCCCGCGACCGTGCCGCGTTCCAGCTCGTCCGGCTCGCGAACGTCCAGCGGTTGGGCACCCATCTGCAGCCACGGCACCGTGTCCTCCGCACCGATCGCGGGGAGCGAGCGGACGGGCAGACCCGCCTCACGCCATGCCTCGATCCCCCCGTCCAAGAACCCCATGAAGCGCTCGAACCCGACGAGCGCGCACGAATCGACGACGTCGTCCAACGGGTCGTCGCCGAGCACGAGCAGCAGCCGGGCGTCGGCGGGAACCAGCCATCCCAGCCATGTGGGGAAGCTGTCGCGGAACGGGATCGCGAGGGCTCCCTCACCATGGGCCTCCGCGTAGGACCCCGGGTCCCGCACGTCCACGACGATCGAGCCCGGTTCCGATGCCGCGTCGGCGAACGCCTCCGGTGCGAGCGGGCGCGGCATCTCGATGTCGTTCCGGAGCCGTGGCCCCGCCCAGTTCACCTCGCGCATCCTCGAGAAGTAAGCGGGCGTACGCGGGAAGGTCGCGGGCCAGGACTCCACGAACGTGTGGTCGCTCATCGAGAGGAGGGGGTTGGTAGCCCGCTCCTCGGCGAGGGTGGAGGTGTGCTCCGTTCCACTCCCCGTGGAGCAGAACGATCCGCTCCCGTGCGTCGGCATCAACGGCGTCTCGCCGGGAAGGTCGGCGAAGGCGTGCTGCAGGGTCTCGTACGCATGCCGGGTCAGGTGCTCGGTGAGCTCGGGTCCAGAAAGGTCCGTGCGCGCCGCACCACCGACGATCAGCGCGCCGCCGCTGAACAGCACCGGGGCCGCATCGCCCGGATGCCGGAACACGTACGAGAGGTGCTCCGGCGCATGTCCGGGCGTCGCCAGGGCCTCGACCTCCACCTCGCCAAGATCGAGGCGCTCGCCCGAGGCGACCGGGCGGTGCGGGAACGACACGCCCGCCTCTGCCGACTCGTACACCTCGGCGCCGGTCGCAGCTCTGATCTCGAGGGCGCCCGACACGAAGTCGGCGTGCAGGTGGGTCTCGAGGACCGCGACGATCTCCAGGTTCCGGTTCTCCGCGGCGGCCAGATACCGCCGGGTTCGTCGGTCGGGATCGACGAGGACGGCACGGCCGTCGGCGATCCGAACCAGATAGGAACCGTTGCCCAAGCCGCGGTCCCTGAACAGCCGCACGTTCATCGTCACGAGGCTACCGGGGCGACCATCTACTGGCCGGGCCGGTCGCTCGACGGCGGAGCGTGCTCTCGGTCGAACCGAACGAACGAGAACTTCCCGTCCGGCTCAAGTACGCCGAATCGCACATCGGCGACGTCACCGATCCCCTGTTCCCTCGCCGCGGAGACGACCTCGTCCTCGGTCAGACGCTCGATCTTCATCGTCTCCGTCACCATGTGTCCGTCCGACACGATCACCACGGGGATCCCCTCCACCACGCGGTCGGCTCGCCTCCACCGGAAGCTCACGTAGGACATCGATACGACCAGTAGGGCGATCGTGCCGGTGGCCAGGATCGCGCCCGTGACCGACATGTCCTCCTGGGTGACGCCTTGCTGCACCAGGTCGCCGATCACTACGAGCAATACGAGCTCGAACGACGAGATCTCCGCCAGTTCCTTCTTGCCGATGATCCGCGTCAGGAACCACAGGAAGACGAACACCGCTGCCGATCGCAGCACGATCTCCATCAAGGCATCACCACCGTGGTGTAGTCGACGCGCGCGATCTCCCGGCCATCCACCTCGAGGCCGGTCGCCCCGCGCGCGAGGGCGAATACGAACGTCGGGCTGGCACGTCCGTCGAAGGCAACCCGGAGCACCTCTCCCTGGATCTCCTCGAACACGTAGAGGACCTCCTCGCCCCTGGGCACGACGGACGCGGGCTCGGGGTAATGCTGGTTGAAGTCGAACCGGTCGAAATACGTGGCGTCCGTGACGAGCGTGACCGGCCCGTCGAAGCCACCCTCCCGGCGCACCTCCACGATCCATTCCGATGCGAGCCCCGGACGCGTCACCGCCTCGTACTCCAGCGAGAGGTGATAGCCGGCGGCCGCCGCCGACACCGTTCCGGTTCGCACGCCGAGGAAGTTGAACAGTCCTGCAAGGACGAACAGCGCGAGGGCGCCGATCCCGAGTCGTCGGTAGCCGCGAGCTCGCCGGAGCTCGTCAGGGGATACGTCCTCCGGGCGCGTACTCCGACCGACAGCCGAAGGTCCCTGCCTCGTTTGCATTCCCGCGGTCACTACCCGCCGGTCGGCGAGGCGAAACTACGCGGTCGAGGCACCCGTCTTCTTCCGCTCCTCTTCCTGGAGCACGCGTCGCAGCACCTTGCCGATCAACGTCTCGGGGAGCTCGTCGCGGAACTCCCATTCCTTCGGCACGCGATAGCCCGTGAGGCCCTGTGCCGGATCGCGGGCCCACGCCTCGAGCTCTTCACCGGTGATGGACTCGCCTTCCTTCGGCACGACGTAGGCCTTGACCCGCTCCCCGGTCCGGTCGTCGGGCAAGCCCACCACGCACGCCTTGAGCACCTTCGGATGCCGGTAGAGCACCCCTTCGACCTCGGTCGGATACACGTTGAACCCCGAGACGATGATCATGTCCTTCATCCGATCGACGATCCGGAAGAACCCTTCGTCGTCCATGATCGCGATGTCGCCGGTGTGCAGCCAGCCGCCGCGGATCATCTCCGCCGTCGCCTCGGGCTTGTTGTAGTACCCCAGCATCACCTGGGGGCCCTTGATGCAGAGCTCCCCTCGCTCTCCCGCCGGCACCTCGCTGTCGGGATCGTCGAGCGAGACGACACGGCAATCCGTGTCGGGGATCGGGAGCCCGATCGTGCCGTGCTTCGGCTCGTCGAACGGGTTCACGTGCGTGACGGGCGACGTCTCCGTGAGGCCATAGCCCTCCACGAGGTGCGCGCCGCCCGTGACCTCCCGGAACTTCTCGGCCACCGCTCGCGGGAGCGGCGCCGCACCCGAGATGCACGCCTTCACGGATTTCAGGTCGTACTTGGGCGTCTCGGGAGCCTCGTTCAGCGCCACGAACAGACGAGGAACGCCCGGGAAGAACGACGGCTTCTCCTTGTCGAGCTGCTTCAGGGCCATGTGCACCTCGAACCGTGGCAGCAGGACGAGCTTGCCCGCCTGCCCGATGCCGAAGTTCATCGCGACGAGACCGAACGAATGGAAGAAGGGGAGGATGCACATCACGCCATCCTTCCCGCGCTCGAAGAACGAGATGCAGGGCGCGACCTGTCGCACGTTGGAGGAGAGGTTGTAGTGAGAGAGCATGGCGCCCTTCGAGAGCCCGGTCGTCCCGCCGGTGTAGACGAGGGTCGCGACGTCGTTCTCGGCGTCCACCTCAGCCACCGGCGGTGGCGACCCGGCGGCGCCCACCGCGTCCTTCCACCACCGGACAGGAGCGTCGGCAGGGACCGGGGGCCAACGTTTCCCTTCGTGCTTCGCGTCCTTCTTGAACTTGATCGGGGCGAGCAGGTTCAGCGGGAACCGCATGTAGTCGGTGAGTTCCGTGACGATCACCTCGCGCACCGGCGCCTCGTGGGCCACGGCGGCCCACGCCGGGTAGAGCTGGTCGAGGACGATCATGACGCTCGGCGAGAAGTCCTTGATCTGGTGGGCGAGCTCTCGCTGGGTATAGAGCGGGTTGTTCCCTACCGCGACCGCGCCGAGACGCTGGCACGCGTACCACGCGATCACGTACTGGGGTGAGTTCGGGAGCAGGAGCCCCACCCGGTCGCCGCGCTGCACGCCGAGCCCCGCGAGGACGGCGCTGAACCGCTCGACCTCGCCGAGCAGCTCGCGGTACGTGAGGTGTTTGCCGAGGAACGCGATGGCCGTGGACCCCGGGAACCCGGCCGCGGAGTCGGCGAGGAGGTGGAAGACGCTCTGGTGTGGGAACGGTGCGACGGTCTTCGGCACGCCTGTGCGCCAGACCCGGAACCAAGGGCGGTGGTCGGTCATCCGCGCATCATAGGGTGATGGCCGTGAGCACGCAGACGACGTCGGCGCAGGAGGCGAAGGAGCGGGCGTCCCCAGAGGCGCCGGCGGCGGAGGAAGTCGCGCCCGACGGGCTCTTCGGGCGCGGCCTCCGCCTGATCGTGTCCTACGTCCGGATGCACCCGGGGCCGTTCCTAGTGTCGTTGGCCGGCGCGATCCTGTTCGCGTTCGCCTCGATCGCGCTCACGACCGCCCTCGGCAGAGCCACCGACGAGGTGCTGCGGCCGGCGTTCTCGGGCGGTGTCGAGATGCGCCGGATCTGGCTCGCGGTCGCGGCGCTGATGGCGTTCGGCTGCCTGCGGGCCCTCGGGATCATGCTCCGGCGGTTCTTCAGCGGCGTGGCGGGCGAGCGAGTGATGGCCACGCTCCGCACGAGGATCGCCGACCGCTACCGCCGGCTCGCCCTCGCCTATCATCGCGAGACGCCGACCGGCGAGCTCCTCGCGCACATGGAGGCCGACGTGAAGGCGGCCGTGGACCTGTTCTGGCCCGTCCCGTTCGCCGCCGGCGTGGTCGTGCTGATCGTCTTGGCGATGATCCAGCTGATCGCTACCGACATCTTCCTGGCGATGATCGCGGCGGTCGTGTTCCCCGCCCTCGCGGTGATGAACCGCAACTTCGCGAAGCGCATGCAAGGTCCCGCTCGGCGGGCGCAGGAGCGGATCGGCGAGGTCTCCGCCGTCGCGCACGAGTCGATCGACGGCGCGCTCGTGGTGAAGACGCTCGGACGCGAGGCAGCTGAGACCGAGCGGCTCGCGATCAAGGCCCGGGCGCTGCGGGACGAGCGCGTCGAGGCCGGGTTCCTCCGGGCCACGTTCGAGGCGGCCCTCGACGCGCTCCCCGCCCTCGTCGCGGCGATCCTGTTGCTGGTGGGTTCGTGGCGCGTGGCCGCGGGCGGTATCACGCTGGGTCGCCTCATCGGGTTCATCGCACTCTTCGACCTCCTCGCATGGCCGATGCGCTTCATCGGATGGATCCTGGCGGAGCTGCCCCGAGCTGTCGTGGGCTACTCGCGGATCGAGCAGGTCTTCGGCGAGCCCGTGACCGTCCTCCCCTCGGTCGACCCACAGCCGCTCCCGGACGGCCCGCTCGGACTGGACGTCGAGGACGTACACCACGGCCTCGACGGCACGCCGATCCTCGAGGGCGTGTCCCTCCGGATCGGTGCGCGGGAATCGGTCGCCATCGTGAGCCAGACCGGAGGGGGGAAGTCCACCCTCGCGCAGCTGCTCGTCCGGCTCGCGGACCCGGACTCCGGCACGGTGCGGATCGGCGGCATCGATCTCCGCCACGCGCATCCGACGTCCCTCCGGCGCGCCGTCTCGATCGTGTTCCAGGAGAGCTTCCTGTTCTCCACGACGATCGGCGAGAACATCGCTCTCGACTCCGGAGCGGATCACGTCGCGGTCGACCGCGCCGCGAGGATCGCGGCGGTCGACCGCTTCGTAGACACCTTGCCCGCCGGGTTCCAGACGGTCGTCGGCGAGCGCGGCTACACCCTGTCGGGTGGCGAGCGCCAGCGCGTCGCGCTGGCGCGCGCGATCGTCCGGGAGCCCCGCGTCCTGATCCTCGACGACGCGACATCGTCGGTGGACGCCTCGGTTGAGGCGCAGATCCTGGCGGCCCTCCGCGAGGAGCTGCACACCACCCTGGTGGTGATCGCGTACAGGCTCTCGACGATCCAGCTGGCCGATCGCGTGATCTACCTGGAGGACGGCCGCGTGGCGGGCACGGGCGCGCACGACGAGCTGATGGCGACCTCCCCCGGCTACGCGGCGATCATCCACGCCTACGCTCGGGGGGAACGATGAGCGCCGTGGAGGCCGTCGTCGACGAGGACGGCCTCGAGATCCCCGAGGAGCTCCGCAGCTCCTTCGCCGTCCTTCGGCGCGGTATCCGCGACAGCCCCGAGCTCCGTGCCGGCCTCGGCTTCACCGTGATCATCTCGCTCGGCGTCGTGATCGCGCACCTGACCACGCCGGTGCTGATCCAGCTCGTTTTCGACCACGGGTTCGACGGCGGGTTCCGGCCCGTGTACGTCGGCACCATCTGCGCGGTCGCGTTCAGCTTCGTGGCGATGACCTTCGTCGCCTCCCGCGCTGCCGGGCGGCGCCTCGTCCGGGCCGCCGAGGGCGCGATGATGGGTTTGCGGATCCGGACGTTCGCCCACATCCACAGCCTCTCGATCGCCGAGCAATCCGAGGAGAAGCGCGGCGTGTTCGTTGCCCGAGTGACGGCCGACATCGACGCGATGCAGCAGTTCATGGAGTGGGGCGGCATCGCGTGGATCTGGGCCGCGGTGCAGGTCGTCGGGTCCTTGGCCCTGATGCTGGTGTTCTCTTGGCAGCTCACGCTCGCGATCGTCGGCCTCGTGATCCCGTTGATCCTGATCGTGTGGTCGCTGCAGGCCCGGCTCTCGGCGGCGTTCGACGACGCACGGACCCGCGTGGGCGAGATGCTCTCCGAGGTCTCGGAGTCCGTGATGGGCGCAGCCGTGGTGCGAGCCTACGGGCTCGACGAGCAGACGTTCGGCCGGGTCCGAAGCGCCATCGACCGCCGGTACCGGGCCGAGGTCGTGGCGCACTTCCGCGCGGCCACGCTGTTCCCCCTGTCCACGGTCTTCTACGCCATGGCCGTCTCGATCGTGGTGGTGCTGGGTGCGGGGTTCGGACCCGATTGGGGCCTGACGTTCGGCCGGGTGACCGCGTTCCTGTTCCTGGCCGACGCGTTCCTGCACGTCTTCACCGATCTCCCGGAGATCTACAGCGAGACCCAGACGGCGATCGCCGGGTGGCGGAAGGTCCTGGCGGTCCTCGACCTCCCCGTCGAGATCGAGGAGCCGACCCCGGGGGTGGAGCTGCCGTCCGGCGCCCTCTCGGTCCACGCGGAGGACGTCGAGTACCGGTACCGGGAAGGCGGGCGGGTCCTGCACGGGATCTCGCTCGACATCGAGGCCGGGAAGCACGTCGCGATCGTGGGTGAGACGGGGTGCGGGAAGACGACGTTCGTGAAGCTCGTGTCCCGGCTGGCGGACCCGAAGACCGGGCGGATCGAGGTCGGCGGGATCGATCTCCGTGACATCTCGGCGGCCTCCCGGCACCGCTCGCTCCGGATGGTGCCGCAGGACGGCTTCCTCTTCGACGCCACCGTGCGCGACAACGTTCGCGCGGGCCGGGACGGCGCGACCGATCGCGACGTCGAGACGGCGTTCGAGGAGCTGGGCCTCGGCGGATGGGTGGCTGCGCTCCCGCGGGGGCTCAACACGCCCGTGGGTGAGCGGGGCGACGCGTTGTCAGTCGGCGAGCGGCAGCTCGTCGCGCTCGCCCGCGCCCAGATCGCGGACCCGGGTCTCCTGATCCTCGACGAGGCGACCTCCGCGGTGGACCCGGCGACCGAGCGGCGCATCTCCGAGGCGCTCCGGCGGCTGTCCGAGGGGCGCACCACGATCACGGTGGCGCATCGACTGTCGACGGCGGAGGGGGCCGACCGCGTGTTCGTGTTCGATGCCGGGCGGCTCGTGGAAACGGGCACGCACGAGGAGCTCGTCGGCGCAGGAGGGACGTACGCGGCGCTCTTCGAGAGCTGGCTCGGCAACGTCCGGGCGCAGTAGATGGCCGACTTCCTCGAAGGGCTCCGAGCGGCAGCGGGAGCCGCGCTGTTCCCACTCACCGGTGAGCTCCGCGTCGTCGGCCTCCAGGCGCCGGTCGAAGTCCTCCGCGACCGCTACGGCGTCGCCTACCTCTCGGCGGGCTCGCTCGACGATCTGTGGTTCGCGCAGGGGTTCGTCACCGCCGGCGAACGCCTCTTCCAGATGGATCTCGCACTGAAGCAGGCGAACGGACGCCTCTCGGAGCTCTTCGGAGAGCTCACCCTGGACGACGACCGCTTCACACGCACGGTGGGTATCAACCGGGCGGGCGCGGCGATCGCCGCAGGGTGGGACGAGACGTCCCGAACGATGATCGCCCGATTCCGCGAGGGCGCATCCGCCTGGATCGAGGCGATGCCTGCGCCGCCGGTGGAGTACGTGCTCCTCGACGCGGAGCCCGACCTCCCCGCCGACGATGACTCGTGGGCCGCCTGCTGGGCGATGTTCTCCTGGGCGCTCTCGGGCAACTGGGACATGGAGCTCCTGCGCACCCACCTCGCCGCCGAGCTCGGCGACGAGGCTGCCGCCCGTCTCCTCCCTCCGCTCGTCGGCCATCCCACCGCGCCGGCGGCCGGCCGCCTCGCGGGCGAGCTGCTCCGCGAGCTCCCTCGCCCGCCGCGCGGCCAGGGGTCCAACGAGTGGGCGATCGCCGGATCCCGTACGGCATCGGGTCTGCCCCTGCTCGCGAACGATCCTCACCTGCTCGTCCAGCAGCCGGGCGCCTGGATCGAGCTCCACCTGCGGGCGCCCGGGTACGAGGCACGAGGCGTCGCGGCGCCGTTCACTCCCGGCATCGTCCTCGGCACGACCGCCCATCATGCGTGGGGCACCACCAACGTCTGTGGGGACGTGCAGGACCTCTACCTCGAGCGCCTGAACGACGAGGGCTCGGCGGCGCGCTACGCGGATGCCTGGGAGCCGCTCACGATCCATCGGGAGGAGATCCGCGTGCGAGGGAGCGACGATCCTCTCGTCCATGAGGTCCGCGCCACCCGGCACGGACCGCTCCTCGACTCCTACCTCACCGGCCGGCTCCGCCCCACGAAGCATTCGCTCGACGGGGTCTTCGCGTTGCGATGGGTCGGCGCCGACCACAGTATCCGCCCGTCCGCGCTGATCGACGTCGCGAACGTCACCACGTTCGAGGGCTTCCGCGACGCCGCGCGCGCCCTCGAGTGTCCCGGTCAGAACCTCATCTACGCGGACGTCGACGGCACCATCGGCTACCAGTGCACGGGCCTCCATCCGATCCGCCGGACCGGTGACGGCACGGTTCCCGTCCCCGGTTGGACCGCCGAGCACGAGTGGGAGGGCTTCATCCCGTTCGAGGACCTCCCCACGGCGGTCGACCCCGAGCGCGGGTACCTCGTGACGGCGAACGACCGGGTCCACGACGAGCGCTACCCGCATCTGATCGGACACGACTTCCACGCGTCCGATCGCGCGACCCGGATCACGGAGCTGTTGGAGGAACGGAGCGACCACACCGTCGAGACCTCCCGCCGGATCCAGGCCGACACGGTATCTCTCTCGGCCCGGTCGCTGGTGCCACGGGTCGTGATCGCGGACGACCGCGCCCGCGGGATCCTCGACGGTTGGGACCACGACCTCGCCGCGGGATCGGCGGCCGCGGCGCTCTGGGAAGTCTTCCTCGACGAGCTCGCGCGGCGCACGCTCGGCGGCCGCGAACCCCTGGTTCAGGAGTACCTGACGGATCGCGAGCTGTTCCGCTGCCGCGCGCTGCCGGCGATGATCGACGAGGAGGTCCTCACGGCGAACGATCGTGACGACGCGATCGCCGCGGCGTGGGATCGGTGCATCGCGGACATGGGGCCCGATCCCGAAGCCTGGCGCTGGGGCGACATCCATCGAGCCCGGTTCGCCCATCCGCTCGGCCGGATGCCCGGACTCGAGCCGCTGTTCGTGGCCGCCGACCATGCGCTCGGAGGGAACGAGCAGACCGTGAACAACGCGGGGTTCGAGGGCGAGGGACCTTTCCACGCCTACGTCGTCCCGTCGTGGCGAGTCGTCTACGACCTCTCGGACCTCGACGCGAGCGCCGGGGTCCTGCCGACCGGCCAGTCGGGCAACCCCACCTCCCCCCACTGGAACGACCAGACCGATCTGTGGGCGGCCGGATCGCTGCGCTCGCTCCCGTTCTCACGCTCCGCCGTCGAGGCGGCGGCGAGGGAACGACTCGCCCTACTGCCGGCCTGACCGGAGCCGAGGGGTACCATCTGACGATGCCGGAGTCCCGTTCCCGCAAGAAGCGGCGCCCCCAGCGGTACCAGATGGAGCCGCAGCGGAAGAAGCGGGCGACGCACAGTCCGCGGTGGTACGGGCCACTCGTCCTCGGCCTGATCGGGCTGGGTGTCGCCGTCGTGATCTGGAACTACCTTCGGGGGGACTTCGCGACCAACGGCGTGCTCTGGACCGGCCTCGGGATCATCGGCGTGGGGTTCATCGGCCTCACGTTCTGGAAGTAGGTCGACCGGCCGAATCACAGGCGTGTGATCTTCCACATCGCTTTCCACACCGGGGATAAGGGGAGTCCCGGCGGTGAGATCTTCACGCATCCTTCACGCCGCTGTGGACAAGTCCGTGGAAACGAGGGGGAGGTCCTGTGGGGATCGGTGGAAAACGCGAGTCAGGCGCGGTCCGGACGCCGGATGACCTGCATCTTCTCGCCGCAGTGCCGTGGGATCTGCAACTCCCCCAGACGTGAGACCTTGAGCTCGGTCCCGCACTCGCCGCACACCAGGTACACGTCGAGATCCTCGACGTCCTCGGGCTCCGAGGGGGCGGGCTCGTCGGAGGCAGACGTCGGTGAGGGCAGCGACAGGGACCGCAACATCGCGATGCCGACGCGCCAGATCACGAACGCGCCGAGCACCGCCGTGAGCACCACGATCCACATGGGCACGAGCCCACGATAGCGACTCAGTCCGAAGGGACCGCCACGCCGGGCACGTGCTCGGCGAGGTAGTCGAGGATCGTGCGCTGCTGACGGATCTCCTCCTCGATGTCGAAGGAGCCGTGACCGGTGGCGAAGAGATACACCTCGTGCGGATGGTCCCGCGCCCGCAGCCGGTCAACGTAGGCCATGGCTTGCCGGTAGGGACAGCGGGAATCATGTTCGCCGAGCAGGAACAGGACGGGCGCCTCCACGTCGTCCGCGGAGTGGATCGGGTTCCGGTCGGCCATCAGCTCGGGCACCTCGTCCGGTCGGCCGCCCAACAGCGCGCGGTCGTACGCCTGGAGCAGCGGCGACATGTCTTCGTAGGAGAGCTCGTAGTCCCCGACCGGGACGCCGGCGATGCCGCAGCGCCAGTTCCGTTCGGGATGCTTCCCCAGCATCATGAGCGTGAGGTAGCCGCCCCACGACCATCCGCCGACGGCCGCGCGTTCCGGATCCGCGATCCCCGCCGCGACCAGATGGTCGAGCGCGTCGTTGAGGTCCTCGAGCTCGGGTCCACCGACGTCGCCCACGAGGGTGTCACGCCACTCCGCGCCGCGACCGGTCGAGCCCCGGTAGTTGACGAGGACGACGGCGAGTCCGGCGTCGACGTAGGACTGGACCTCGGGATGCCACTTGTCCTCGTCGAGCCAGGTCGGGCCCCCGTGCGGACGGATGAGGGTCGGCCACGGTCCGCTCCCCGCCGGCGTGACGAGGAACCCTTGCACGGACTGACCGTGTCGATTGTCGAATCGCAGCAGCTCGAACGGCGTGCCGGCCGGTGCCGGCTCGCCCTGGAGGGGGAGCACCTCGCCGCCGGCCTCGTCGAGGATCCGCGGGGCCGAGGCGCCGCTCGAGTGACGGCACCAGACGGCGCCGTCCGGCCGTACCTGCGCCCACCCGACCTGACCCTCGGGATGCTCGATCCTCGTCCGCGTCCCGGTGGCGAGCTCGAACCTGTGGAGCCGGTGCCGTCCGTCCACGAGCTGCGAGAGCAGGAGCGCCGTCGCGTCCGGCCACCAGTCCGCGATCGAAACCTCTCCCTCGAGCTCGGTCACGATCTCCGTCCATCCGCCCGTCACGGGATCCCACAGCGCGGGCTGCGGGATCCCGCGCCGCTCGTGGACGACGGCGAGGCGACGGTCGCCGGCGACGGGCGACCATGCCGAGGACAGGAGCTGCTTGCCGTCGTCGACGAGATCGGCGACCGTTGCCCCAGTCCGGGGGTCGATCACCCGGAGGGCCTCGTGCATCTCGTCGCCGTGCTCCGCGTGCTCCAGGCAGAGCAGGGAGCCGTCCGCGGAGAGCCCACCTCGGTTGTAGCCGCCGTGCCGCCCGCCGACACGCATGTGCTCGGTGCTCCGCGCGACCTCCTTGACCGAGGCACCACCGTCCTCGCTGACGTAGACGGCGAACCCGTCGTGGGCGCTGATCGAAGCAGCCAACATCCCGGGGACCCAAGCGATCCCCTCGTTCCAGCCGGCATCGAGCTCAGGGAACAGGAGCCGGGGGTCGCCGCCCTCGAACGGTTGCGTGTGCCAGCGTCCGGACTCGTCACCCGTTTCGTCCTGCCACCAGCAGATGTCGGCTCCGTCCGGCGACCAAGCAGCGGAGACGACGCCCACCGGGTGGTCGGTGACCCGCCGGCGGACACCCGCGTCGAGATCGGCCACATGCAACTGCCAGACCCCGCTCTCCGTGGACTCGTAAGCGAGCCGGGACGGAGCGGCGGGGGCCCAGTCGGGGTACGCGATGACGGGCGCGCGGAAGCGACGTTCCCAGCGTGTCATCGGCACAACGGTAGCATCGCGCGGATCAGTCGAGGACCGCGATCAACCGGACGAAGAGGGCGGTCCCTCCGGCCATCGCGCCGATCAGGCCCGCCCGTGCGACGAGGAGCGCTCCCCATCGCTCCGGGTGGATCCGGAGCGTGGACGACGTGCAGATCACCGCAGCCGTCGCGAGGAGAACCCCCCACGCGATCCCCGTCCACAGACTGATCGGATCGAGGATCTGGAAGGTCTTCAGGAGCACGGCGTTCAGCATCATCACGTCAAGACCCGCGATCACCAGCGCGATGAAACCCATCGCCGGCTCCGCGCCGCTCGACAGTCGCCGCCCGCGGACGGCACCGACGCCGAGCCAGATCGCCGCAGGGATGGTGATGCCGAGCGACGGCACGCCGAGCACCGCGAGGATGAACGCGAGCCGAGCCCGCCGATCGCTGATCGGCATGACGGTCGCCATCCGCTGACGATA
>JAJNBA010000121.1 GCA_021155985.1 Actinomycetes bacterium | reverse complement strand
GGCCACTTCGTGCCGGACCGGGTTCTCGATGAATCGTGCGGCGAGCCGGCCGACCGCGCCGTCGAGCGTCGCGGAGAACAGCATCGTCTGGCGGTCCGGTCGGAGCAGCTCGAGGATCCGCGTGACGTCGGGCAGGAAGCCCATGTCGAGCATCCGGTCGGCCTCATCGAGGACGCAGATGCGGACACGGTCCAGCCGCAACATCTTCCGCTGGACGAGGTCGAGGAGGCGGCCCGGGGTGGCGATCACGATGTCGGCGTGACGCGCGCGCTTGGCTTGCGGGCCGAGTCCCACGCCGCCGTACACGGCCGCCACCTTCAGGTGCTTCACGTCGGCGATCGCGCGGAACTCCTCCGTGACCTGGCTCGCCAGCTCACGGGTGGGCGCGAGGATCAGGGCGTTCGGGCTCCCGCCGCCCGGCGTCAGTCGCTCGACGATCGGGACCGCGAACGCGAGCGTCTTCCCGGAGCCGGTGCGCGACCGGGCGAGGACGTCGCGGCCCGCGATCGCGTCCCGCAGGACGAGCGACTGGATCGGGAAGGCCTCGGCGATGCCGCGCATCCGCAGGGCGTCGGCGATGGATCTGGAGACACCGAGGTCGGCGAACGACGTGGTCGTCCCCGATGCCTCGGCTGGTGGTGATGCAACGCCTGGGCGCCGCACCTGGGTGCGTTGGGACATGACAGCTTCCTCTCGGATGCGTGTGGGGATGAACGACTGCTCCGAAAAGAAGGGAGTTGAGGCGGCCTTCACCACGTGGGCGCGCATACGTGCTCGCATGGGCGCGTGACCTCTGCAGTGTACGAGATTCGGGTCCGGCGGGTGGAGCCGATGCCGGCTCAGTTGCAGGCCACGGGACCACCGGCATCGAGCACGGTCCCGTTCAGGCCCACGAACTCCCAGGAATACACCGACTCGCCCAGCCGGAGCCTCAGCACGCCGAAGTCGGTCGCGTTGCCGGTCTCGTAGTTCGCGTCCTTCACGTCGAGGAGCCCGTACAGACCGCGACCACCCGTTCCGACGATGAACTCACGTATGCCACTCTCGGAGGGTTGACCGAGAGGATCCTGCTTCGCGTAGCGCTGGTAGTTGTGCTCGTGTCCGTTGAGGATCAGATCGGCACCGGCCGCGTACAGATCGTCCCAGAACGCACGGGCGCCGGAGGGCATCGCGGCTCCGTGCTCCTGCCCGGAGTTGAACAGCGGATGATGCCAAAAGGCGAGGATGCAGGGAGGCGTCGGCGGAGCGAGCCCGAGCTCCAGGAAGTTGTTCTGCGTGGTGCCTTCCTTGCAGGGCACCGGTGAGCAGTTCGAGTTCAATGCGATCAGGCGCCATGAACCGAGGTCCACGACGTAGTAGCCCCCACCGATGTCACCCGCCGGCCGCCCCTTCGACGCCCAGTAGTCGAAGTACCCTTGCGCGTTCGGAACGTCGTATTCGTGGTTGCCAACCACTGGGTAGGTCGACGAAGCGAACAGACCCCACGAGGGATCATATCCGGCCATGAAGTGGTCCAACTCGCCGATCGGGTACTGGAGATCCCCCAGCGGGAGGACCGCGTCCGCACCGGTCAGGAGATCCGCGGTGGCTCGATGCTGGCACTTCGCCGGGTTGGATCCGCTGAAGTAAGGCATCGAGGGACTACAGGCGATGTCTCCTGCGGCGACCACCACCTTCTCCTCGGATGGGGGCGGAAGATCCGTCTCGTCCGCGTCGGTGGCATCGGCGCAGCCCGGATCGGCCGGGTGATCGGTCAAGCCGTCGGCATCGTTGTCGGTGCCATCCGAGCAGGCGGGCTGTGGCGGGGGCGGAAGATCGGTCTCGTTCGTGTCGGCGGCATCGGCGCAGCCCGGATCGGCCGGGTGATCGGTCAAGCCATCGGCGTCGTTGTCGATGCCATCCGAGCATGCGGGGTCAGGAGGCGCCGAGATCGTCTCGACCACGAGCTGCGGCTGGTTCGTGCTTGCCTCCCGACTCGTGACGCTCACGTCGCCCGACGCGTCGCACCCCACCGCGTGACGGAGAACGAAGCTCACTGGCCCGCCTGCGGAAACGGCGGGCGTGACGTCGAACGCGCGATATCCCTTCGTGGTCCAGGTCTGGCTCGCGACGACGGAACCGGAGGTACCCGGCTGGTTCCCCCAATTGATCGTGGTCTCGCCCCATGTGTCGTTCGCGGCCCGGAGCACCTCAACACCGAGGGAGCATCGAGCCTGCGTGGCGAAGACTCGGAGGGTCGCCGTGCTGACCTGCTCCCCGCTCGCCGGCACCTGGAACCGGATGTACGTGATCTTGGTGGCGTTCCGGATCTTGAGGGATGTGGCGGCACCCCTGTTCGCTCGCAGGTTGCTCGAGAGGACGAAGGAGTCGGCCTCGGCTTGGAGGGTCATCACTGCCGCGGACGCCGGGGTTCCCAGACTCGCCACCATCACCAAGAGCAGGAACAGGGAGGCGGTGCCGGCTCGCCGTGCATCCCTCAACAGGTAGCCCTTCGGCCTAAGGTCTTCGTCGTAGGTTCTTCAGCCGATAGGAAGCCTAGCCTCCACACCTCCACCGCGCAAACGGCCGTTTCGCGGCGTCTCACAACGGCTTCAGCACGATGAACGTGCCGGTTCTCTACCAGCCCTCGATCCACGGATGCCGTGAGTCGCTTCGGACTCGACGCGGCTCAGTTGCACGGGACGGGACCACCCGAATCGAGCAAGGTCCCGTCGGTGGCTACGAACTCCCATGAGTACGCGCCCTCTCCGAGGTAGAGCTTCAGCACGCCGAAATCGCTCGCCTGTCCCGCCTCGAATTGGGGATCCTTCTCCACGAGCAGTGGATAGAGGCTCATCCCACCGGTGCCGACGACGAACTGGCGGATCCCCTCCGATGCCGCCCGCCCGGCTCCGGTCTGCTTCCCGTACCGCTGGTAGTTGTGCTCGTGACCGTTCAAGACGATATCGGCCCCCGCCACCGTCAGGTCGTCCCAGAACGCGCGCGCCCCGGACGACGCCGAGTCGCCGTGCTGCGCCCCCGAGTTGAAGAGCGGATGGTGCCAGAACGCGAGGATGCACGGCTGTGACATGCGCATCAGGTCACGCTCGAGGAAGTCGTTCTGCGGTGAGCCTTCTTCGCACGGGACGGCATCGCACTCGGAGTTCAGGGCCACGAGGTGCCACGAGCCGAGGTCGAAGCTGTAGTAGCCGGATCCCCTCCCTCCGGTGGGTCGACCCTTCGAGGCCCAGTAGTCGAAGTACCCGGTCGCACCGTCGACGTGGTACTCGTGGTTGCCAGCGGCGGGGTACGTCTTGTCCGCGTATCGACCCCAGGTCACGTCGTAGCCGAGTACGAACGTTCGTAGCGTCCCGTCCGGATACTGGAGGTCGCCGAGCACCGCGACGGCATCAACGTCCGCGAGCAGGGCGGCGGTCGCGTGCTGCTGACACTCGCTCGGTTCCTCCCCCTCGAAATCGGAGTCGTCAGGCGGGCACCCGATGTCGCCGGCGGCGGCGAGCGTGATCGAGCCGTCAGGGAGCCGAGGAGGCCGGGCCGGCGACGTCCCTCGGGAGCCGGGATCCTCGACCCGTGCGCACACCGTCAGGGAGAGCACCACGGGGACGAGCACGACCCACGCGCATCTGCGTCGCGCTCTCGCCCTCACCCTGCCTGAGGGTAGCGGCCCACGCTCCCCGGAACCACCATCGCGGTCCGGTGCGTGGACGGTGCTTCCTGCGGGTACGGACCCAGGGTGCCCACCGTCGGGATCCATGCATCGCACGAGCAGCTCTCGCCCCACGACCTCATCGAGGTGGTACGGGCCGCTGAGGCGGCCGGGTTCCGGGCCGCGATGTGCTCCGATCATCTCGCACCGTGGAGCGAGCGCCAGGGGCATTCCGGACACGCTTGGGCATGGCTCGGGGCCGCGATGCGGGCGACGTCGCTCCCCTTCGGGGTGGTGACCGCTCCCGGACAGCGCTACCACCCGGCCGAGACCGCGCAGGCGATCGCGACCCTGGGGGATCTGTTCCC
>JAJNBA010000055.1 GCA_021155985.1 Actinomycetes bacterium | reverse complement strand
GTCTGGCCGACGGAGCGGTCCCGGCCGTTCTACACACGGGGTGGATTCACGAGATCCGATCAGCCGTTGGTGATCGAGCTCGAACCGGACAGACGGCTGCCGTCCTGACGTTGCAGCGTTACCCCCAGCGGAGCGCGTCGAGGAAGGCGCGGAACTTGCGCTCGGTCTCGTCGACCTCGGCTTCGGGCTCGGAGCCGGCGACGATCCCGGCGCCCGCGTAGAGGACCGCGCGATCGCCGAGGAGCTCGGCGCAGCGGAGCGCGATCGCCCACTCGCCGTCGCCGTGCGCGTCCATCCATCCGACCGGCCCCGCGTACCGACCGCGATCGAACGGTTCGAGATCGGAGATCGCGTCGAGGGCGACGTCCTGCGGTGTCCCCCCGACCGCGGGGGTGGGATGCAACGCGGCAACGAGGTCGAGCGCCGACGGAGCCGCGTCCGTCAACACACCGTGGAACCGCGTCGAGAGGTGCCACACGTTCGGTGTCTCCCGAAGCACGGGTTCCGGGTCCCACGTGAGCTTCGTGCAGAACGGCCGCAGCGTCTCGGCGACGGCCTCGACCACGATCTCGTGCTCCTCCCGATCCTTCGAGGAGCCGGACAATGCTTCCGCGTTCGCCCGGTCCTCGGCGGGATCGCCGGATCGAGGCGCCGAACCTGCCAGCGGGTTCGATCGGACCTCTCGGTCCCATCGCGACAGCAGCAGCTCCGGCGACGCGCCGACGAAGCTGCGTCGCGGTCCGGCCTCCCCGGCCGAGAGCGGCACCACGAACGTGTAGGCGTCCGGATCCACCGCTCGCAGCCGGTGCGCGAGCCGTCGCGGGTCGAGCGACCGGCCCGCGTCGACGTCCACCGTGCGCGCCAACACCACCTTGCGAAGAGCGCCGTTGCGGATCCGCGAGCGCGCACCGGCGACCGCCTCCCGATAGTCCTCGGACGAGGGATGCTCCGACAGCTGGACATCGGTGAAGACGTCGTGGGGTGACCGTCCCGCCACGGGCTCCGGTTCGAACGTCGCACCGGAGTCACCCGCTGCGTCGAGGAGCCAGGTAGCGCCGGACGCCGTCCGCCGGACCGAACGATGCGGGACGAGGACCTCGGAAGCATCCGAGGGACGGAAAGGCAGGGAGGCCACGACGAATGGCGGGGCGTCCGGCGCCGCGTCGTCGTGCCCGCGGAGGAGCGTGAGCGCCTGCCGCCCGAGGGTCGCGACGTCCGCGCCTCCGAGTGCCGTCGTGGTCAGCGCGGCCACGCCCAGGCCGGATCGTTCGAACACGAACGCATCCGGGTGGAGAGCGAGGAGATCGAACACGGGGCCCAGCGGGCGGCTGCGGATCGCGAGCGGGGCGTTCATCCGCGTGTGGCCACCAGGAGCTGGGTGATCCCGCCGGAGAGCCGGAGCCGCCGGGCATCGGGGAACCCCGCTCCGCGCAGGATCGAGAGCAGCTCTTCCGGCGCCGGGAGGTAGGCGGTGGATCGCGGCAGGTACGAGTACGCCTCCCGGTTGGAAAGCAGACCGCCGATCGCCGGCACTACTCGGCGGAAGTACCCGCGATGTCCGAATCGCAGCAGCCGTCCGTCCGGTTCGGCGGTCTCCAGCAGTGTGATCCGGCCCCCGGGGCGCACGACGCGAGCCAGCTCCGTGAACAGCCCGGTCAGCGAGACGACGTTGCGCAGGGCGAACCCACACGTCGCTCCGTCCGCACCACCGTCTCGCACCGGCAGCCGCAGGATGTCTGCCTCGACGAGCGGGGCGTCGGTACGGGCGGCACGCAGCATCCCGTGGGAGAAGTCGAACCCCACGGCGCGATGCCCGGCGGCCCCGAGCTCCCGACAGAGGTCGCCGGTGCCGCACGCGAGGTCGAACACGAGGGATCCGATCGGCAACGCGAGTTCCCGGACCGTCCGGCGACGCCAGCCCCGATCCATCCCGAACGTCATCACGCGGTTCACGAGGTCGTAGCGGGGGCTGATCGTGTCGAAGAGCCGGCGGACCGCCCGGGCCTTGTCCTCGCCCTGCGGCAGCGTGGGCGCGGGTCGCCGTTTCATCTCTGGCGCCGGGGCGAGACCGGCGCATCACCTATCGGCGCATCACCCATCGGCGCCTCGCTCACCGGCGCATCACCCGTCGGCGTTTCGATGTGCTCCTCCGCGACTTCGAGGAGAACGCGTCGGAAGTGATGCGAGACCAGGAGCGTCACGGCCGGGAGCAGCTCCTGGAACGCCTCGACCATCCGCGCCGACGCGGCGTCGGCTCCGGGCGCCGTGTCCCGGATCGGTTTCCGCACGTGCTCGTCGAACAGCTCGACGGCGCGCTCGGCGAGTCCTCGCATCGCCTCGTCCGCGTCGCGGGCCAGCGCGAGCAGATCGCCCAACGGGAGCCCGAACTCCAGGAGGCGGAGTGCCGTGCGCACGAGCTCGATGTCCCCGGACGTGTAGCGGGTCTCGCCGCCGACGTCGTGACCGATCCGGATGCCCTCGCGCTCCACCGCTTGGATCAGGGACGCCGGGACGCCGCTCGCGGAGGAGAACGCGTCGAGCGAGAGCGCCTCCCCGTCGCTCGAGTCGGCGCGCTCGGACGCGACGGCGGCAGCCAAGCCGGCGTCCGCGAGGCTGAGCTCGCCGTTGACCACGCGGCGGATCGCCGCCAGCGTCAACCCCTGCCGCTGCAGGCTTCGGATCTCGTGGATCCGGTCGACGTGCTCCGGTCGGTACCAGGCGACGCGTCCCTCCTTGTCCGGCTGCGGGAGCAGTCCCCGGGCTTGGTAATAGCGGACCGTGTCCACGGATACGTCACACGCCGTCGCGAGCTGTTCCACTCGGTACCTCATGGCCGCTTCACGGGTGGCCCCTCTGCGATCGGCACCTCACGACCGGGAACTCTACGAGTGTTCGCTCACACGGTCATCCTCGGCTCGCCGAGCTCGCTCATAGCCCGCGCGCCGGGCGTCGATACGATGCGACCCGTGGAGCGCCGCGCCGGCCGGCCGATCACCCTCGGGCTCGTGCTCGCCTGCCTCGTCGGGACGCTGCTGATCGGCGCCGTCCACAAGAGCCCGTGCGCCGACGGGCACTGGGAGGACGGTCGCCAGTATCACCTCGCCTGCTACACGGATATCGTGCCCCTGTTCGGGACGGAACAGCTCTCCGAGGGCCGCCTGCCCTACCTCGACGCGTGCCGTCCGTCCGACTTCAACTGCGACGAGTATCCGGTCCTCACGATGTACTTCATGCGCATGGCCGGTTGGATCTCCGGGGACGATCCCGGCCGCTTCTTCTGGGTCAACGCGATCCTGTTGTCGGCGTGCGCCGCCGTGGCGGCCGCGTGCCTGTACCTGATCGACCCGGGTCGCGCCCTGTGGTTCGCGGTGGCCCCGGGACTCGCCCTCCAGGCGTTCGTGAACTGGGATCTCCTCGCCGTGGCCCTCACCACTGCGGCCATGGTCGCGTTCGTCCGACGCCGCGACGGTGTGGCCGGCGCTCTGATCGGAGTGGGGGCCGCGGCGAAGCTCTTCCCGGGCCTGCTGCTCGTCCCCTTCGCCGTGGACCGCCTCCGGCAGCGCCAGCCCGACCGAGCGATCCTCCTGTGGTGGTCGGCCGCGGCTGCCTGGATCGCGGTGAACGTGCCGTTCGTGCCGACGGCCCTGACCGGGTGGTGGGAGTTCTTCCGTTTCAACGGCGCCCGGGGCGCGGATTGGGACAGCGCATGGTTCCTGCTGTGCAGGCATCTCTCCGTGTGCCCCTCGACCGGGCTGATCAACGCCGCGTCGACGGTGCTGATGATCGGCATCGGTGCCTGGGTCTGGGGCGCGAAGCGTCGTCGCGAGCCCGATTTCCCACGCTGGCAGCTCGTGTTCCCGTTCCTCGTCCTCTTCCTGCTCCTCGGGAAGGTGTACTCCCCGCAGTTCAGCCTGTGGCTGCTCCCGTGGCTCGTCCTGATCCTTCCCGACCCCCGGCGATTCCTCGCGTTCGAGGCCGCCGACGTCGCGGTTTTCCTCACGCGGTTCCCGTTCTTCGGTTTCCACACCGGGGTCGGAGGTCTCCCGCAGTGGGTCTTCGAGACCGCCGTCGTGATCCGAGGCGCCGTGCTCGTGTGGTGCCTGGTCGCGTGGGTGCGGGAGCCGAGCCGCAGGCTCCCGGCGGAGGGTGGCGCGGAACGGACGCGGCCGATGGCGCACGCGTGAGCGGTCCTCACCGGCTGCGCGACGGCGTGCGGCCGTGCCTCCTCGTTTTCCTCGCGGCGAGGATCGGACTGTCGCTCGTGTCCGTGATCGCCGTCGACCTCGTCGAGCCGCTCCCACCGGTGGATGTGCCGGGAAGGAGCGCGCCGGTCGCCACCTCCGGCTGGCACAACGCGATCGATGCGACCGAGCGGCAGGACGCCGTCTGGTATCTGCGGCTCGCCGACGACGGGTGGTCCGGTGACGACGCCAGCGCCGCCTTCTTCCCCCTCTATCCGCTCACCGTCCGTGCCGTCGCTTGGATCCTTCCCGACTCTTGGCCAGGCGACGAGCTCATGGCCGCGCTGCTGGTCTCGAACGTCGCGTTCCTCGGTGCGCTCCTCGCGTTGTTCGCGTTGACGGCCGATGCGTTCGGCGAGCGCGTCGCTCGGAGGGCGATCGTGGTGGCGGCGCTCTTCCCCACGGCCTTCTTCTTCCTCGCGCCGTACACGGAGTCGCTCTTCCTGTTCCTGTCGATCCTCGCGTTCCGCGCGGCGCGATGGGATCGCTGGGGACACGTCGCCGTCGCCGGCGCCCTGGCCGCGCTCACGCGGAGCGTGGGGATCCTGCTGATCCCGGCCCTCCTGGTGGAGGCGTTCGCCACGAAGCGCGGCCGCAGCGGCTCCCGCCGGGCCCTGGCCGGTCGTGTGGCGGCCGCGGGCGCGATCTCCCTGGGACAGCTGTCGTGGTTGGCGTGGTGGGGACTCGCGCAGGGGAACTGGCTCGCCCCCTTCGACGCCCAGCGCCTCTGGGGCCGCGAGCTCCAACCACCGTGGGTCTCGCTCACCCATGCCGTCGATCTCGCGTGGTCCTTCCGCTCGTACTGGTTGCTCGATCTTGTCCTGGTGTCGATCGCGATCGCCGGCCTGGCCCTCGCGGTGCCGGCGCTCCGCGTCTCCGAGATCACGTACGGGGGTCTGAGTCTCCTCCTCCCGCTCGTCGACCCCTTCTGGGACCGACCGCTCCTGTCCGCTCCTCGATTCGCCGTGGTCGTGTTCCCCGCGCTCTGGGGGTTGTCCGGCGTCGGCCTGGGGCGTGCGATCCCTCGCGCACTGGTGACGGCCGTGCTCGCCGGCGGCTGGATGCTCTGTGCCGTGCTCTTCGTGAACTGGCGACACCTGTTCTGAGGCGGACGGTTCCGAACCCGGCAGCGTGGCCCGGGGTAGGATGTGCCGAGCACACGACCGACCGGAGGTGTCGTGACGATCAGGGTTGCCATCGCGGACGACCATTCGCTGGTGAGGCAAGGGCTCCGCAGGTACCTCGACATGGCCGAGGGGATCGACGTCGTCGGAGAGGCCGCCAACGGCAAGGAGCTCCTCGAGCTCATCGGGAAGGAAGAGCCCGACATCGCCCTGATCGACATCCGGATGCCGGAGATGGACGGCCTCGAGGCCGCCCGCGAGATCAGGGAGAAGCACGAGAAGGTCGGCGTCATCATGCTGACCGCGTACGACGACCGGCAGTTCGTCGTCGAGGCGGTTCGTGCGGGCGCGCGGGGCTACGTCTTGAAGGCGCGCGACGCAGAGCACCTGATCCAGACGGTCCGGTTGGTCGCGGGCGGCAACATGGTGATCGATCCGCAGCTCGTGGTGGCTCTCGCGGAGGAGCTCTCCACCGCGAAGGAGCGCGACCGCCGGGCGGAGACACTGACCGCGCGGGAGATCGAGGTGCTCCAGCTGCTCGCCTTCGGCCACACGAACCGGGACATCGCCGAACGCCTCTACATCTCTCCCGACACCGTCAAGACCCACCTCGAGCACATCTTCGAGAAGCTCGGCGCTTCGGACCGCACCGCGGCTGTGGCAGAGGCGCTCCGAAGGCGCCTGATCGAGTGAGGTCCTCCGGAGCGTCGTAGGCCGTTCGGAGGAGTCCACCGCCCGACCGGGTGATGGAGTCTCACTGGGGCACACGGCATCATGGACCTCGATGCGCGGGACCCCTCACCCACGTCGCAGAGCGGCCTCGGTCGCGCTCGGCCTGACGGCCCTCGTGATCCTCGGCGCCTACCTCGGCGTCCCTGACGACCCCGCGCGACGACCGCTGGTCGTGAACCTGATCGATGCGGTCGCCTGGTTCATGGGCGGCGTCGTGCTGCTCGCGATGCGCGAGGGGAAGGCGGCGCGCAGCTCGCGCGCCGTCGGGATCGCCCTCCTGACCGGGTCCGGGGTGATCGGCCTCGTCTTCGTGTCGGGACTGACGGGTCCGAAGATGACGCCGGGGTATCCCGACCTGCTCTTCCTCCTCCCCCTCGTCGCCCTCGGCGCAGGGTTCGCCAGCGAGATCCGTCACCACGTCCCCTCCGGAGACCGCCGTGAGCTCGCCACGGACGCCGCATTGATCGTGAGCGCCCTGATGGCGGCGGGGTACGTGTTGATCCGCCCGGACACGATCCGCGGCGACATCTCGGCGTCGGCAGTGACCTTCTCGCTCGTCTCCGCGTTCCTCATCGCCACCTATCCCGCACTCGCGATCTGGGTGCCGACGCGAGCCCACGTCGCCCGTGCGGTCGTGTTCGCCGGGCTCGGGGCGGCCGTCCTGACGTTCGGCTGGCAATGGACCCGGATGTCCCACGCGGCGACGAACCCGGCGGTCGAGCTTCCGATCGCGCTGTCGCCGCTCGCGCTGGCGGCCACGTATCTCGTCCTCCGGCCGGCGAAGGACCTCCCACGTCCCTCCCGGTTCGCGCGGCCCATCCTCACGAGCGTGGCCGTGATCGCGGCCTGCGCCGCGCTCCTGATCACGGGCGTCCTCGGCGACCGGCAGGGACTCACCGGTCTGCAGACGAGCATGTTCATCGGCGTCCTGGCCCTCGCGGTCGCGGTGCGCATCATCGCGAACCAGATCACGATCACCCAGGCGAGCGAGTCCGTCCGCAAGGCTCTCCTCCAGAAAGAGGAGGCCCTTGCCGACATGGACGCCGCCCTCGATCGGGTCCGCGAGGCGAACGAGACGCTGAAGGTGTCGGAGGAGCACCTCCGCCTGGTGTTCGACACCGCGGTGGACGGCATCGTGGAGCTGGATGCGAACGACATCATCGTCCGGACGAACGAGGCGTTCTGTCAGATGGTGCACCTCGATCGCCCCACGATCGAGGGGCAGCGATGGCAAACGTTGGCGGCGTCGCTCGACGGCGCGGACGCGCGCTTCGCGGACCTGCCCTCCGCCGGGCAAGCTCAGCTCGAGCGGACGGACGGCACGCCCCTCTACCTCGAGTCGCGTGTCTCGGACATCCCGACCGTTCCCCCCCGGCGGCTCGTCCTGATCCGCGACGTCACTCCGGGCAAGGCCGCAGACCAGACGATCCGTTCGCTGTTGAAGTTCCTCCAGGAGAAGGACGAGGACCGCACCAGCCTGCTCCGCCGAACCAACTCCGCGATCGAGTCCGAACGCAACCGGATCGCGCGCGACCTCCACGACGGACCGGTGCAAGGCGTGTCGGCCGCGTCGTTGTCCCTCGAGGCCGCGCTCCTGATGATCGGCGCCGGCGACGTCGACCGAGGGGTGGACGTCTTGTCGAAGGTGCGCAAGGAGCTCGCCGACGAAGCCGACGCGCTCCGGGCCCTGATGTCGGGATTGCGTCCACCGGTGCTCGAGGAGCGCGGGTTGATGCCCGCGCTCCGGGAGGCGGTGACGCGCTTCGGGATCGAGCAAGGGGTCGAGACGGACCTGGCCGGCACCCTCCCCCGGCCCCTGTCCGCCGACCTCGAGACGCTCGCCTATCGGGTGGTCCAGGAGGCGCTGACGAACGCGGCCAAGCACGCTCGCGCGGGCAACGTGACGGTCTCCGTCGAGACGACCGCGACGTCGCTGCGCGTGGAGATCGAGGACGACGGGCGAGGATTCGACAGCGCGATGACGCGCGAGTTCCTGCGGCAGGGCCGGGTGGGCCTCGCCTCGATGCGGGAACGTGTCGAGTTGGCGAACGGCACGTTCGTGATCCGATCGAACCCCGGCCGCGGCACGTCGATCGTGGCGACGCTCCCGGTCGACGCGCCCGCCGACGTCCGTGTTCCGGCTCGCTAGCCCCCTCGATCACCATCCGGCACCCGGGCAAGCGCGACCGGGGACGGGCTCTCGCTGGGCGAGGGCGACGGACTCGGTGAGGGGCTCGGCGAGGCGCTGGGCTCGGGGCTCGGCGAGGCGCTGGGCTCGGGGCTCGGCGAGGCGCTGGGCTCGGGGCTCGGTGAGGACGGCGGGGGGAGCGGAGCGTCTGCGGACGGGGTCACGGTCTGCTGGTCGAAGGACGGGTCCGGGAACTCCATCGCCTTCTTGCCGGCCATCGCCTCCTCCATGAAGTCGTGCCAGATGGCGGCCGGGATCGTGCCCCCGAAGACCAGCGGCACTCCTTCGACGTTCTCGAGCGGGATCTGCCCCTGCGGGTAGCCCACCCACACGCACGCCGCGATCTGAACGGTGTAGCCGCAGAACCAGGCGTCCACGTTGTCCTGCGCCGTACCCGTCTTCCCGGCAGCGGGCCAGTCGATGTCGGCGGACGCACCCGTTCCGAAGTCGAGAACGTCCTGGAGTGTGTACGTGACCAGGTCGGCGACGTTCTCCTCGACCACGCGCTTGCCTCGCGGAACGATTCCTTCATCGATCCGACCGCCCGGCGACCGCACCTGCAGGAGCGGGCTCGCTCGGAACCGGGTCCCGCGGTTCGCCAGGGTGGCGTACGCGTTCGTCATCTCGAGGGGGTTCACGGCGACACTGCCGAGCGTGACCGCGCACACCTCCGGCAGGTCTGATCGGATCCCGAGCTCGTGCGCCATGTCCACGACGTTGTCGGGTCCGAGCTCCACGACGAGCTGCGCGAACACGGTGTTCACCGAATGCGCCGTCGCCGACTGCAGCGTGTACGAGCTTCCGCCCCCCTCGGCGTTCTCCGGCTGCCACGGCTCGCCGTCCTGATCCGCGCAGATCGGGTCGTCGATCGTGATCGTGTTGGGTCCGTACCAGCGCGAGTCGAGGCGGAAGCCCTGGTCCATCGCTTCGGCGAGGGTGAAGGCCTTGAACGCGGATCCCGCCTGCCGCCCAGTGCCTCCCCGGAACGTGGCGAGGTTCAACTGAGACGCGGCGAAGTCCCTCCCGCCCGCCATGGCCAGGACGTGCCCGGTGGCCGGCTCGATCGCGACGAGCGCGGCGCCGGGATCACCGGGCGTCGGGAGGTGCGACTCGACCGCGGCTTCGGCGGCGACCTGATAGCCGAGGTCGAGGGAGGTCGTCACCTCCAGGCCACCGCCGTAGACGGCCGCCGATCCGTAGCGCCGCGCCAGGGTCTCCCGGACGTACTGGACGAAGTACTCGGAATCCCCGGGCGCCTCGATCTGCGCGTCCGATCCCTGCTGGAGGGCGACCGGGATCCCACAGCACGCCTGTTGCTTCAACTCCTCCGCCTCTTCAGCGTCGAGGTAGTCGTACAGCACCATCCGATCGAGGGCGAAGTCCCGCCGGAACTTGGCGTCGAACGGGTGATCGATCGGATCGTAGGCCTCGGGGGCGGTGAGGATGCCCGCGAGCGTCGCGGACTGGGAGACCGTGAGGCGCCGCGCCGGCACGCCGAAATACGTCTGGGCGGCCGCTTCGATCCCGTACGCGCCGTGGCCGAAGTACACGGTGTTCAGGTACTTCGCCAGGATCGTCTCCTTCTCGAAGGTGCGTTCGACCTTGATCGCGAGGAGGACCTCGCGCACCTTCTCCTTCACGGTGCGGGGCGGGATCACGTAGTCCGTGACCCCGTTCTCGCCCTCGATGTACCGCCCCGCGTACACCCGCTTGACGAGTTGTTGGGTGATCGTCGAGCCGCCCTGGACGGCCTCACGTGCGATGAGGTCGCTCCACGCGGCGCGGAACGTCCCCTTCGGGTCGACCCCGTTGTGCTCGTAGAAGCGCGCGTCCTCGACGGCGATCACCGCGTTCCGGAGGTGCGGGGGCATCTGCCGCAACGGGATGATCGTGCGGTCGACCGAGCCGTGGAACGTCGTGAGCAGTTCGCCGTTGCGATCCGTGACGAACGTGGTCTGGATCGGCGGGAGCGCCTTCGGCAGGTCGATGCGCACGTAGGCGATCGCCAGGACGGCGAACCCGAGGAACCCGACGGCGAAGGGAGCCAGCGCGAAGGCCCACCAGTAGCGGCGGATGAACCCCCCCTTCCCTTGCGGACGTCGTCCCTTCGCGCCCGTTCGTTGCGATGCCCCTCGACGACCGGTCTTCGCCGTTGCGGACGCGGACCTCGTCGACCCGGTGGCTGTCGACCGGGAGGACGTCGTCGCGTTGCCACCGCCCGGCTTCTTCCGGGCGTGGCGGGGTCGGTAGTCCCTGGGGGATCGTCCGGAAGTCGTGGTCACGACCCGCGAATCCTACCCGGGGGCATGCGACCGGAAACCGGTGGAACGGTGAGGGGCGTCAGCCGGCGGCGGCGCGGCGGCGCGCCGTGAAGGCTTCGCGGAGATGGTTCCACGCGCAGGACCGGCAGACCTCCACCACGTAACAGGCCGACCCCGGATGCGCGGCCGTCAGCCGGAGCCCCGTCTGTATGGGCCAGACCCGGCCGCTGTTGCGGCCCAGCGATGAGCCGAAGACGTAGGCCAGCAGCACGAGCTTGTCCTTGCCGCAGACCGGACAGTCCGAAGACGTCGCCTCGCCGACGTGCTTGGCCGCCCGCATCAACTCCGGGTGCGCATCGCAGAGATCGGCGACCGAGCGGAGGCCCCGGTGCGCGTCACGGATCAGTGCGCGCTTCGCGAGCGTGTAATCGATGACGCCGAGCTCCGTGTTTCGGCGTCGTCGCACGTCCTTGCCCTGTCTCGTGGCGCCCCGTCGCATGGTCGCGCAAGTGTACCCCTGGTCCCCGACGCTGGGCAGAGGCGGAATGAGGGATCCCATGGGGCGAAGGGCCCACTACCATCCGGTCGGTGTCGATCCAGGATCAGTACGCGACGTTACGAGCCGTCTCCGTGCGGCCACCGGAGCCGGAAGCCCTACGACGTTGGCGCGACTACGGATGGCGGGCGGCCCCCGATCCGGTGCGGGCGGCCGCCGAGCACGAGGCGTTCCGCAACCAGCTGGCTGACGCGGGCGCCGAGGTCTTCGTGGGGGCCGCGCCCGCCGCCGGCGATCCGGACGCCGTCTACGTCTACGACCCCGTGCTGATGACGGACGCGGGCGCGATCCTGTTGCGTCCCGCCAAGGAGGGGCGCCGCGGGGAACCGGCGGTCGCCGCCACCGACCTGGAGGCCGCCGGCATCTCGGTGGTCGCCGCCCTCGGCGACGACGAGCCGGCGTTCGCCGAGGGCGGCGACCTGTGCTGGCTCGACCGGCGGACGCTGCTCGCGGGTGTGGGCTACCGCACGACCCCGCCCGGGCTGGATGCGCTCCGCGCCCTGTTGCCGGGCGTGAGCGTCATCGCGTTCGACCTCCCCCACCTCGCGGGACCGGCGGCCTGCACCCATCTGCTCTCGTTCCTCTCGATCCTCGACGAGGACCTCGTCGTCGCCTCGCTCCCCCATCTCCCGGTGCGGCTCGTCCAGCTGCTCCGTGCCCGGGACATCGCGTTCGTCGAGGTCCCGGCCGACGAGTTCGACTCGATGGGTCCCAACGTCCTCGCGCTGGGGCCCCGGATCGCCCTCGCGCTCGAGGGGAATCCGGAAACACGGCGTCGGATGGAGGCCGCCGGCGTGGACGTCCGGACCTACGTCGGCGAGGAGATCTCTCGGAAGGGCGACGGCGGACCGACCTGCCTCACGAGGCCGCTCCGGCGCGGGTAACGGTCAGGGGCACACGCCGCGCAGCCGGCAGACGACACCTTGTTCGGGGGCGCACCGGCTATCCGGCTGAAACGTAGATGTCGAACTCGTTTCCCTCGGGATCGCCGAGCGTCCTCCATCGTGCATCATCGAGGGCCCGCTCGTTGCCGTCCCACGTCCCGTCGAGTGCCAGCACCGCGTCCGTGGCCGTGCCGAGGTCTCCCACACGGATGTCGAGATGCACGCGGTTCTTGACCGACTTCCGCTCTGGCACGCGCTGGAGGCTCAGGATGTGACCGTTCGCGGCGGCCAGGAACACGAACCGACCCTCGTCGGACGTCTCCTCCACGTGCGTGCCCAGCACCTCGCACCAGAACGCGGCGAGCCGGGGCGGGGTCGTTCGCGTCGATCGTCAGGAACGACACGCGGCCGATCACGAGGGGCCGCCGCTCTCCCCGAGGAGCTCGTCGACCGCGCTCGCGAACACCTCGGTGTGCCGATCGGCGTCCTGTCCGGTCGTCGAGGGTGACATCAGCGCCATGTTGTGGAACGGCGTCATCAGGACCCCGCGGTTCAGCAGGTAGAGGTGGATGAACGGGTCGAGCTCGGCATCCTGCCCCGCATCCGCCTCAGCGCCGGTGCGGGCCGCCTCGGGACGGAAGAGGTACTCGACGCGGCACCCGAGTCGCACCACGTGCCACGGGAGCTCGCGGGAGACGATGACGTCGCGGACGCCATCCTCGAACCGGCCGCCGACCTCGATCATGCGCTCGAACGCGTCGTCCGTGAGCACGTGCTGGAGGGTGGCGTGCATCGCTGCCAACGACAGCGCGTTGCCGGCCAGCGTGCCACCGGTACCGCCGACGTCGATCACGTCCGGATCGACGGCCTCGACGATCCGGCGCTGCACGTCCTCGGTCATCCCGTACGCGGCCGACGGGATCCCCGCGCCGAGGGTCTTGCCGATCGTCAGCAGGTCCGGGGCGAGCCCCCAAGCACGGGTCGCCCCGCCCGGTCCCGCGCTGAGCGTATGCGTCTCGTCGATCAACAGGAGCGTCCCCGTCCGGTCGCAGATCTCACGGACCGCTTCCCAGTAGCCCGGTTCCGGGAGCACGATCCCGATGTTCGTGAGCGCGGGCTCGAAGACGCAGACCGCGACGTCCTCGTGCTCGAGCTCCCGAGCGAGCCCCTCGAGGTCGTTGATCTCCACGACCCGGGTCGTGGTCACGACCGGCACCGGCGGCCCCGTGTTCCCCGGCTGGTCGATCACGCCGCCGGCATCATCCAGCTCCGCGAACGTCTCGTCGACCGTGCCGTGGTAGCAGTGGTTGTGCACCAGGATCTTCGGCCGGCCGGTGATGTGACGCGCCCACCGGATCGCGAACCTGTTCGCATCCGTCGCGGTGAGGGTGAAGGACCAATACGGCAGGCCGAACCGGCGAGCGAGCTCACCGCTCACCCATGCGGCATCCTCGGTGGGCAGCATCGTGGTGATGCCACGAGACGCCTGGCGTGCGATCTCGTCGACGGCCGCCGGCGGTGCGTGCCCCGCCATCCCTCCGGTGTCGCCGAGGCAGAAGTCCACGAAGGTGTTGCCGTCGACGTCGGTGAACCGCGCGCCCTCCGCTTCGGCCACGTAGACGGGATGATCACCCGGCCAACGAACCATCCAGTTCATCGGAACGCCCCACAGGAGCGAGCTTCGGCCCGCCTCGAACAGCGACCGGCTCCTCGGGTGGCGCTCGCGGAACAGCGCGCGTTCGCGTTCCATCAGCCCCGAGAGCCGTTCACGATCGATCGTGGTCACAGCGCGCCGCTCCGATGCTCGTCGCTGGTCCGGAGGAGATCCGTCCAGGCGCGTCCAGGAGGCGCGGAGTCTACAACCCCGCCCGAGCGTCCGAGGAGACGTCGATCTGACGGCCCGACAGGCCGCGCCGCTGCCGGGCATCGTTGCGGCGGAACGATCCGTATCGGGCTCCCTCGGCGACGGGGGCGTGTGACGTATCCTCCGCGCGTGCCGCGCCTCCCCACGCTCGTGCGAACCACGGTGGTCGCGGTCGTTTCGGCGTTCGTGATCTCGGGGGTCGCTCCCGTGATCGCGGCCCCGCCGCGCTGGGTCCGGGACATCGACGGGACGGTCGACGGGCACGACGTGTCCGTCGCGATCGCCGTCCGCGGAGACTGGCTCTACCGGCGCGGAGCCTGGAAGCAGCGGACGCCTGCGTCGAACCAGAAGCTTCTGCTCTCGATGGCCCTGCTGCACCGCACCTCCCTCGGGACGCGCCTGCGGACCCAGGTGTTCGCGAAAGGGACGACAACGAACGGCGTGCTCCGCGGCGACCTCTGGATCGTGGGACACGGGGACCCGGAGGTCGACCGAGCGACGATGACCGCGCTCGCCCGTGCGGTCGACACGTCCGGGATCGGACGGGTGCGCGGCCGTGTGATGGGCGCCACCACCGGCTTCCTGCGCGACTGGTGGGCGCCCGGGTGGCAGGACTACTTTCCACGCGACTACATCGCGCTCCCCACGGCGCTCACGTTCGAGAGCAACGCGGACGACCGGGGGGTGCACATCCGCGACCCCGAGCGGCGGGCGGCGCGCTCCCTCACGAACAAGCTCCGGGCCAGAGGCGTCCCCGTGACGAAGGATGCAGGCGCCGGGGCTCCGCCCACCGGGCTGCGTCGCGTGGTGACGCGGCGATCGGCCTCGTTCGGCGTTCTGCTGCGTCACATGAACCGGCGCTCCCGGAACTTCCACGCCGAGGTGCTCGGGAAGTGGCTCGGCGGACTGGTGCACGGTGGCGCCGGGTCGATCGCGAAGGGCGCACGCGCGAT
>JAJNBA010000054.1 GCA_021155985.1 Actinomycetes bacterium | reverse complement strand
GGGATCGCCGCCGGCATCCTGTCGATACATCCGCTGATCCGCGAAGTTGGAGAAGTAGACAACGCCATCGTGGAGCAGGTAGGCGCCACCACCGTACTCATGCACGGTCGTGCGGACATTGAAACCCGGCGGTGTGACATCCGTCGGCTCGGAGAACGCGTCGGCCCGGACCAACACGGAGCGCCCTCCTTCCGCCGGTCGACCCTCCAGCCAGTACGCCACGCCTTCGTGAAGGTGCGGCTGCATCAGGGAGACGTCGCCGGCCGCGACCATCTCGGCGCTGATCGGCGAGCGCCACGTACCGAACGGTGCCGCCACCGTCACCGGGGACGCCTCGCGACGATGACCCGCGTCAGCGGCACGGGGCCGCCCTTCGTGCTGCGGATGTCACGGTACCCCTCGCCGCGCAGCACGCCCTTCACATGGCGCACGCGATCGGGGCTGACCTCGAGCAGGAGCCAACCGTTGGGGGAGAGCCACGCCGGCGCCTCCCGCGCGGACCGGGAGATCAGCCCGAGCCCGTCGGGGCTCCGATCGGTCAGCGTGTGCTCCGGCTCCCATTCCCGGATCTCTTCGGGCAGGTCCACGAGCTCGTGCATCGGCACGTATGGCGGATGGAGCGTGACGACGTCCACGGTGCCTTCCAGCGTCCGCGGGAGGCCGCCGAACAGGTCGCCGGTGAAGAAGCGGGCTCGCACCCCGAGCCGCTTCGCGTTCGTGCGAGCGAGCTTGACGGCATCCGCGGAGAGGTCCGTCCCGACCACATCCGCGCCACGGACCTCGTTCGCCACCGCCAGCGCGATCGTCCCCGCTCCGGTCGCCAGGTCGAGGTGGACCGGCCGCGCCCGGCCGCGCAGGCGCCGCATCGCCTGTTCGGCGAGGAACTCCGACGCATCCCGGGGCACGAAGACCCCGGGACGCACGAGCAGCTCCAGACCTCGGAACTCCGTGGAGCCCTTGATGAAGGGGATGGGCTCACCGGTGGCGCGACGAGCGACCAGCCGATCGAACGCTCGTCGCTGCTCCACGGTGACGTCGTCGCGCGGATCCGGCTCCTCGCCCAACACGTGCCAGAGCAGGTCCTCCGCCTCGATCCGCTCCCGTCCCCGTTGCCAGTGATCGATCGCGGGCGAGGCCTTCAGGACCTTGACCGCGTCGTCCAGGACCGTGCGCGCCTTCAACGCCGGGCATCCTACCGAGAGCCGCTCGCTAAACTCGGACGCATGCCCGGAACCACGCCCTCCGACGGTGCCAAGCCGACGAGGACGCCGACGCCTCGTCGCGCGCGCGCGAAGAAGTCGCCGTCGACGGGGGACGATCTGCGTCTGACGGGAGACCGGCTCGTCGTGCAGTTGCCCGAGAACGGCGAGCGGAAGTCGGCGAGCGGCCTGCTGATCCCGGCCACCGCAGCGCCCGCGCCGAAGCGTCTGGCGTGGGCCGACGTCAAGCTCGTGGGCCCGGACGTGCGCGTCGCCGCCCAAGGCGACCGTGTCCTGTTCCTCCCGTCCTCGGGTCTCGAGGTGGAGCTGGACGGACAGGAGCTCGTCCTCCTGCGTGAGCGGGACGTCCAGGCGGTCTCGTCAGCGCCGGCCTCGGATGCACGTTCCCAGCGAGCTCCGGGGCAGTACCTGTAGCGGCGGCCCTCTTCAGCCCTCGATGAACGTCAGCCGCACGCGCCGGACGTCGTTCTCGCGGTTCGGATCGACCAGGACGATCGACTGCCAGGTCCCGAGCACGAGCCGCCCGTCTTCCACGAGGAGCGTAAGCGTCGGGGCTACGAACACCGGAAGGAGATGATCGCCCCCGTGACCCACGGAGCCGTGCCGGTGCGCGTATCGGTCGTCGCGGGGAAGCAACCGCTCCAGGGCCGCGTCCAGATCCTCCTCGGAGCCGCTGCCCGTCTCCATCAGGGCGAGCCCCGCCGTGGCGTGCGGCAGGAACACATGGATCAGACCGTCGCCTCCCGACCCGGCGAAAGCCCGGATCCGGTCCGTGAGGTCGACCACGCGACGGCCCTTCGTCGATAGCTCGAACTCGGTCGTTCTCACGCTCTCGAACCTATCCACCGGAACGGCGGGGTGCCAGGCCGCGTGCGTTCGTGGATGTAATGATGTAATCTCGCTTGCATCCATAGGCGAGGAGGCACCGATGGAAGAGCTGAGCGGATGGTTCGCAGGCCGGATCCCGGCCGACTGGTTCGAGGGGGCACCGACCGTCACCGCGGACCGCGAGGAGATCTACGTGGTGGGGACGCTGGCCGAGCCCGAGCTCCCCGCGGACGCGGGCGAGGAGGCGCGTGAGGCGGCGCTCGCCGCCCGGATCTCGGGGTTCCGAGAGGACACCCGCCGTTCGCGGATGCGTATCGCCGACGAGGCCCAGAGGCGCTTCGGCCGCAAGGTGAGCTGGGGAGCGAGCTGCGGAGACCTCACGGCGGCGTTCACCACCCTGTCGGTGCCCGCCATGACCCGCCTGCGGATGGAGGAGCGCCGGGTGCTCGACACGTTGATCGAGGCGGGTGTCGCCCGGAGCCGGAGCCACGCCCTGGCCTGGTGCGTCCGACTGGTGGCCGAGCGCCAGGATGATTGGCTGAAGGACCTCCGCGGCGCGCTCGAGAAGGTCCGAGAGGTCCGCAGCGGCGGGCCGACGACCGGATAAGGCCGCCCGAGAGACCGGCGCTCAAGTTCCCCGGACGGGGAGCCGACCTTCGAGGTATGGCCGAAAGGGGATGCTGGCGTCGCCGTCGACTGACTTCGATCGCGCTGCTGACGCTCCTCCTGTCACTGGTGCAGCTGCTCGGAGCCACGACCGCGCACGCGACACCGCCCTCGTGGACCCAGGGTGAGGACGGGAGCGGACCTCCACCGTTGTCGACCCAACTCTCACGATCCGAACGCGCTCTGATCCCGACCACCACCTGGAGTGACCTGGAACCGGACGATGCCTGGGCCAAGATCGCGATCAACCACGTTGCGGGGACCCACACCTGGATGCGGGACTTCGCGCCCGACCAGAACGGGAACTGGCGCTTCCGTCCCGACGCGTTCGAGACGCGGGCACGATGGGCACGGGCCATGTACCGCGCGTTCGCGCCGGGGGAGGAACCCGATCCGTCGATCACGTTCACGGACCTCGATCCGTCCGATCCGTTCCATCGATCCGCCGCGATCGCGGTGCAGCACGGCTGGATGACCCGCGGGTCCGGCGGTCGCTTCGATCCCACGGGCATCGTCACCGCGCGCGGGATCCATCGATCGCTCGTTCGCGCGCTCGGGATGCGGAAGACCGCCGCCGCACTCGATCGTCTGTCCACGCGCGACGGCTATCGGTTCGCGACCCCGAGGTCGTTCGGGGTGGATCTGCTCGCGATGCGGCTCGGGCTCCGCTTCAACAACAAGGTGGACGAGTCCCAGGACGTGACGCCCGGCTCGTTCCTCCGGCGCAAGCAGGTCGCCTGGTCGCTGTACCGCGCGACCACGTTGGAGGACTGGGTCGTGGGGTACCTCGAGGATCAGTACGCGGACATGGTCCTGCCCAAGATGGGCGCCGGACGGCGCTCGATCGTGGACTGGGGCGTCCGCTACGTCGGCTACCCGTACATCTGGGCGGGCGAATGGGGGTTCGAGTCGGCTTCACCGCCGGCGTTCGGCGGCCAGCCGGGGCCGGGGTTCGATTGCTCGGGCTTGTCCTGGTGGGCGCTCCGGGCCGACGACGGCGTCTACTGGGAGATCTCCCCGCCGCGCCCCCACGAGGGGTGGCCGCTTCCCCAGCGCACCTCCGCGGAGATGGCGAGGATGACGAAGGTGAAGCTCCGCTACGCCGACCTGCTCCCGGGAGATCTGATGTTCTACGACGGGGACGGCGACGGCGTCGTCGATCACGTCGACGTCTTCGTGGGCAACGGCTGGGCGCTGGACTCCTCGAGCAGCGTCGGTGGCGTCACCCTGATGTGGGTGCAGAGCGGCTGGTACCGGGATCACTTCGTGCACGGCCGACGCGTCCTTCCGAGGCCGAAGCCCTAGACGGCGCCGTCCGCTTCCATCGCGCGCTGCAGGGTGTTCCGCTCCGCCTCCGTGAGCGGCCGGCTGCGACCGGCTTCCGGATCCCTCGCCACGATCACCGACTCCGCTTCGGCGGAGAGTCTCCCGTCCGCCGCGTGCACGAGCTCAACGGTCCGGATGCTCGAGGTCCCGAAGCTGGTGATGCCGCAGCGGACGATCACCTCTCGATCGCGCTGCTGCAGCTCGCTCCGGAAATCGATGGCCACCCGCGCGACCACGAAGTCCCACGCATCGGCACCGAAGAGGGACTCGACGAGGCGATCGCGGGCCTCTTCCAGATAGTTCAGGAACACCGCGTTGTTGACGTGACCGTAGGCGTCCACGTCACGCCACCGGATCTGGATCCTGACCTCTGCCGTCACGGTCGTCACGGTACCGGGAAACAGGCCGTCCACGGGAAGGGCCGGCGCGCCTCCGGCGCGCCGGCCCTCCGAACTCCGTGGAGCGGTGAGCTGCCCTAGAAGTCCATGTCGCCGCCGCCGGGCATGGCGGGAGCGGCTTCCTTCTTCTCGGGCTTCTCGGCGACCACGGCCTCCGTGGTGAGGAACAGTGCCGCGATGCTGGCGGCGTTCTGCAGCGCCGAGCGGGTCACTTTGGCGGGGTCGACGACGCCGAACTTGAACATGTCGCCGTACTCACCGGTAGCCGCGTTCAGGCCCTGGCCGGGGTCCATCGAACGGATCTTCTCGATCACCACGCCGCCCTCGAGGCCGGCGTTGTGGGCGATCTGCTTCACCGGCTCCTCGAGCGCCCTGCGGACGATCGTCGCGCCGGTGAGCTCGTCACCCTCGAGGTCCACCTTGTCCAGCGCGGTCTGGGCGTTCAGGAGCGCGACGCCGCCGCCGGCCACGATGCCCTCTTCGACCGCCGCCTTCGTGGACTGCACCGCGTCCTCGATGCGGTGCTTCTTCTCCTTGAGCTCCACCTCGGTGGCCGCGCCGACCTTGATCACCGCGACGCCGCCGGAGAGCTTGGCGAGGCGTTCCTGGAGCTTCTCGCGGTCGTAGTCGGAGTCCGTCTTCTCGATCTCGGACTTGATCTGGTTGATGCGGCCCTTGATGTCCTCGTCCTTGCCGCCACCCTCGACGATGGTCGTCTCGTCCTTCGTGACGACGATCTTCCGGGCGGTGCCCAGGAGATCCAGGGTCGCGTTCTCGAGCTTCAGGCCGACCTCCTCGGAGATCACCTGACCACCCGTGAGGATCGCGATGTCCTGCAGCATCGCCTTGCGGCGGTCACCGAACCCGGGCGCCTTCACGGCCGCGGACCGGAACGTCCCACGGACCTTGTTGACGACCAGCGTGGCGAGGGCCTCGCCCTCCACGTCCTCGGCGATCACGACGATCGGCTTGCCGGTCTGCATGACCTTCTCCAGCACCGGCAGCAGATCCTTCACCGCGGAGACCTTGGAGTTCGCGATCAGGATGTACGGCTCCTCGAAGACCGCCTCCATCCGCTCCGGGTCGGTGATGAAGTACATCGAGGTGTAGCCCTTGTCGAAGCGCATGCCCTCGGTGAACTCGAGCTCCATGCCGAAGGTGTTCGACTCCTCGACCGTGATGACCCCGTCCTTGCCAACCTTGTCGACGGCCTCGGCGATCTTCTCGCCGATCTCGGGGTCGGCCGCGGAGATCGCGCCCACGTGAGCGATGTCGTCCTTCGAGTCGACCTCCTTCGCGGAGTTCTTGATCGCCTCGACGGCGAGGTCGACGGCCTTCTCGATGCCGCGCTTGATCGACATCGGGTTGGCGCCGGCCGCGACGTTGCGCAGGCCCTCCTTCACGATCGACTGCGCGAGGACGGTGGCGGTCGTCGTGCCGTCGCCGGCCACGTCGTCGGTCTTCTTCGCCACCTCCTTGACGAGCTCGGCACCGACCTTCTCCAGCGCATCCTCGAGCTCGATCTCTTTCGCGATGGACACGCCGTCGTTCGTGATCGTCGGCGCGCCCCACTTCTTCTCGAGGACGACGTTGCGGCCCTTCGGGCCCAGCGTGATCTTCACGGCGTTCGCCAGTTGATCCATACCCCGTTCGAGCGCGCGCCGGGCGTCCTCGTCGAAGCTGATGATCTTGGGAGCCATCCCCTCGACCTCCTTCTCCCTGTTCGGCTTCCTCGTATCGGTCCCTCGTCCCGGAGCGGCGTCAGCGACGCGTTCCCAGGCGGGGCTTCCGACTGCTAGCACTCGGGAGACCCGAGTGCTAAGGATTCTAGGGGCCTCGTCGCGCGAGTGGCAAACGGAAGAGGAGGCCCCTTGCGTGGCCGCACGGCGTGTGGGGCCTATCCTCAGCGCCGTGAGCACTCGTCCCGGCTGGACCCTCCGCTTCACCGCTCCGTCGATCGAACAGGTGGCGTGGGCATCATCGGCGCCGGACCGGGCGGCGGCGGTCACCACGGAGGACGGCAGCACGCAAGCATGGGGCTGGGACGTACGAGCGGACGAGCGCCGGCGGGTGTCCACGGGCGGGGTCGGCGCCGAAGAGGCGCACATCCTGCCGGACGGCTCCGGCGTGGTGTGGTGGTACGACGAGATCGGGAACGAGCGCGGCAGATGGATGTTGACGCCCTTCGAGGGCGGGGACGCGCGGCCGCTCTTCCGCGGGTTCCACGACGAGTGGATGATGGGTCTGTCCCTGATCGACGGCGGGATGGCCGCCGGCTTCGCGACCGACGAGGACTATCGCGTGTTCGTCGCGATGGGTTCCGAAGCTCCCCGCCAGATCTACCGGAACCGGGAACCCGCAGGCGTGGGCAGCGAATGGCCGCAGGGAGGCGGCGGCCTCTCTCCCGACGGCGCCCTCGTCTGCATCCACCACTCCGAGAACGGAGACATCGACCGGCAGGCGCTCCGCGTGCTGGACTCCCGCTCCGGCGAGTCCGCCGGCGACCAGGTCGACCCGGAGCTGCGGATGGAGGCGGTGGCCTGGTCGCCCGCCGCGGGGACACGGCGGCTCCTCTTCACGCAGGAGCGCTCGGGGATCGAGCGCCCCGCGATCTGGGACCTCAACACGCGGAACCGGTTCGACCTCGAGCTGTCCGACCTGACCGGACCGGTGATCCCACTGGGATGGACCCTCGACGGATCTCACGTCCTCGCGCACAACGATCCGGGGGAGGGCGTGAACCGGCTCCTCACGATCGACCCCGTCTCCGGATCGGTCGAGGAGACCGTGCGGCAGGAGGGGACGATCTACGAGGCCGGCTTCCGCTCGGGGGGCGATCTCTGGTACCGCGGCGACTCCAGCGTCGAGCCTCCGTCCGTCCGGGATGCCGCCGGAGCCCCGATCCTGGAGCTGCCGGTCGATCCTCCGCCGCCGGGAACGCGGAGCCGGTGGCTGACCTGGAGCAACCCGTCGGGCGACCTGATCACCGGCTTCCTGACCGCCCCGTCAGGCGCCGGCCCGTTCCCGACGATCGCGTCGATCCACGGCGGGCCCGAGTGGCACCATACGGATCTGTGGGATCCGGGGGTCCAGGCCTTCGTCGACGAGGGGTTCGCGGTCCTGCAGGTCAACTACCGAGGGTCGACCGGTCGGGGCAAAGCCTTCCGCGAGGAGCTCAAGGGGAACATCGGCTTCCCCGAGACGGAGGACATCGTGGCCGGGATCGATCACGTCGTGGCCGAGGGGATCGCGGACCCGCGGGCGCTCTTCCTCGAAGGGTGGTCGTGGGGCGGATACCTCACCACGCTGATCGCGGGGCTCCACCCGGACCGTTGGCGCGCGGCGTGCGCGGGGATCCCGGTCGGCGATTACGTCGCGGCCCACTACGAGAGCGCTCCGACCCTCCGCGCCTGGGACGTCGCCACGATGGGCGGCTCGCCGATGGATCTCCCGGACCTCTATCGAGAGCGGAACCCGATGACGTACGTGGACCGCGTTCGGGCCCCGATGCTGCTGATCGCCGGCGAGCACGACAGCCGCTGCCCGCTGGGCCAGGTGATGGTCTACGCCCATGCCCTGCGTGCACGAGGGCACGAGGTCGACGTGCACCTGTACGGCGGGGGCCACCACGCGCTCCAGGTGGAAGAGAAGATCGCCCATGCCGGACGGACGATCGACTTCTTCCGGCGCCACCTCGCCGGGTAGACCGCTTCATTCCTCGGCGGGGGCGCTCTCCGACATCTCGCGGATCTGCTCGACGACCTCCGCGTTCGCCAGCGTCGTCACATCGCCCAGCTCGCGCCCATGGGCGACGTCGCGGAGCAACCGGCGCATGATCTTCCCGGACCGAGTCTTCGGAAGGTCTGCGGTGAAGATGATCCCGTGTGGTCGGGCGATCTTGCCGATCTTCGTGGCGACGTGCTCGCGCAGATCCGCCGCCATCGCGTCGTCGCCTTCGTAGCCGCTCTTCAAGGTGACGAAGGCGACGATCGCCTCGCCGACCAGGTCGTCCGGTCTCGACACCACCGCGGCCTCCGCGACCTTCTCGTCGTCCACCAGGGCCGACTCGATCTCGAACGTCGAGAGCCGGTGTCCGGCGACATTCATGACGTCGTCGATCCTGCCGAGGAGCCAGAAGTACCCGTCCCCGTCCCGCTTGGCGCCATCGCCCGCGACGTAGACCTCGGGCCCGAACTTCGAGAGGTACGTCTCGACGTACCGGTCGGTATCACCCCAGATCGTGCGCGAGATCGCGGGCCACGGTCGGGTGAGGACCAGGTAGCCGCCGCCGCCGAGGGGAACGCTGTCGCCCTGCTCATCGACGATGTCCGCCTGGATCCCCGGGAACGGGACGGTGGCCGAGCCTGGCTTGAGGTCGGTGATGCCCGGGAGCGGCGTGATGAGGATCGCGCCGGTCTCGGTCTGCCACCACGTGTCCACGACCGGCGCGCGTTCTCCCCCTATCACCTTCCAGTACCAGACCCAGGCCTCGGGGTTGATCGGCTCACCCACCGACCCGAGCAAGCGGATCGAGGAGAGGTCGTGCTTCCCCGGGAACTCCGTCCCCCATCGCATGAACGCCCGGATCGCGGTCGGGGCCGTGTACAGGATCGTGGCCCGGTACGTCTCCACGATCGACCACCACCGATCCTTGTCGGGCCAATCCGGCGCACCTTCGTACATGACCCCGGTCGTGTGGTTCGTGAGCGGCCCGTAGACGATGTAGGAGTGGCCGGTGACCCAGCCGCAATCCGCCGCGCACCAGAACACATCGTCGTCCTTGATGTCGAAGATCATCCGATGCGTGGCCGCGACCTGCGTGAGGTAGCCGCCGGTCGTGTGCGTGATCCCCTTCGGCTTCCCCGTGGTGCCGCTCGTGTAGAGGAGGTACAGGATGTCCTCCGCGTCCATCTCCGCCGGCACGCACTCCGTGGACTGGTCCGCGACCAGGTCGTGGTACCAGACGTCTCTCCCCGGCGTGAACGCGTGCTCGTTCTCGCACCGCCGGAGCGTGATCACGTGCTCGATGCTCGGACACTCCGCGACCGCTTCGTCTGCGTTCGCTTTCAGCGGGACCACCTGTCCGCGCCGCCAGGCGCCGTCGGCGGTGATGAGCACCTTCGCCTCGGCGTCGTTGATCCGGTCGCGGAGGGAGTCCGCGCTGAAGCCGCCGAACACCACGGAGTGGGGGGCGCCGATCCGCGCACAGGCGAGCATCGCGATCGGCAGCTCCGGCACCATCCCCAGGTAGATGTTCACGCGGTCGCCCTTGCGGACCCCGAGCGAGCGCAGACCGTTGGCGAGCCGGCAGACCTCCTCCAGGAGCTCGCGGTACGTGATCGTCCGGGTGTCCCCCGGCTCTCCCTCCCAGTGGTAGGCGACCTTGTCGCCACCTCCGGCCGCCACGTGTCGGTCGAGGCAGTTCACCGACGCGTTCAAGGTGCCCCCCACGAACCACTTCACGAACGGGGGCCTCCACTCCATCACGGCGTCCCAGGGACGGTTCCACTCCAGGCGGCCCGCCTGCTCGGCCCAGAACGCCTCGGGGTCCTCGGCGGCACGCTCGTAGATCGCCGGATCGCTCACGACGGCCCCCTCGGCGAAGCTAGAAGGGGGCGGGAAGACTCGTTCCTCCTGGAGGAGCGCGTCGATGTGCGGCTGCGCGTCGGTCACCCTGATCCCTCCCTGCTCGGCTCGTGCTCCCTCGTGAGGGCGTGGACCGTCCATCGTACGGGAGGCCGCGGGGTGACGTGTGAGAGCGTGGGTGCTTGCATAGGTGGGAGGACAGAGCCACCATCGTGCTCAGAGCCGCCCATCGAGGCGGCTCGGAGCGTGATGGGGGAAGGGAGGCACGGAGTGGCTCAGTACGAAGCGTATTGCGTGAAGTGCAAGGCGAAGCGTGAGTTCGAGGGGACGGTCGTCACCCTCAAGAACGGGCGCAACGCTGCTTCAGGGACGTGTCCTGTCTGCGGGACGAAGGTCATGCGGATCCTCGGCAAGGCGGACGTGGCCGCGTCCTAGGGACGAGACAGGAGCTGCTCGGGGCTGACCAAGACGAGCCCCGGGGACATCGATCGGTGGCGGGCCGCGAGGTCCGCCACCGTCGTCTCTGCGAACACCGCCTGTATCGCCCTCGCCACGTCAGCCCAGAAGCCTTGCAGCCCACACTGTGAGTCCTGGAAGCACGTGTGATCCGACGGCTCGAGGCAGAACATCGGGAAGATCTGCCCCTCGATCGCATCGGCGATCTCCGCCACGGTGACCTCATCGGGCGACCGTGCCAGCCGGCATCCGCCGCCGCCGCCCCGGAAGCTCTCGACGAGCCCCGCCTTGGACAACGCGCCCAGCTGCTGCTCCAGGAACCGGAGGGGGATCTGCTGCCGAGCCGCGATCTCGCGGGCCGGCACGAGCACCCCCGCATGGGTGGCATCGGCGAGCTCGATCATGGCGCGCATCGCGTATTCGAGCTTCTGGGAGACCTTCAGCACGGAGGCACGTCCTTCGGCGACTCGTCGGTCGCCTTCGAGCGTAGGAGGGCCTTGGGGCCCCGTCAACGCCGCTGTGCCTCGGAACCCCGGATTCCGGGTATCCAGCTGACCCGTCCTCCGTTCCGATGATTCGACTGATGTAGGTTCCACGGGGCTCCCCCGGAAGGAGGACAGCGTTCAGATGGGTCGAGTACTGGTCGTCGACGACGAGCCTGACGTCTTGCTGCTCTGCCGTTTGAACCTGCAGCAGCGGGGCCACGAGCTGCTGGAAGCCGCGGACGGGAGCACCGCCCTGGAGATCGCCCGGGATCGGCACCCGGACGTGATCGTGCTCGACCTGATGCTGCCGGGGATCTCCGGCTACGACGTCCTGGAAGCGCTGCAACGCGACGCGGAGACCACCAACATCCCGGTCCTGGTCCTGACCGCGAAGTCCCTCAGAGCCGATCGAGAGCGTTCGCACGGCTTGGGGGCGTCCGCGTTCCTCACGAAGCCCTTCCTCCCGAACGAGCTCTGCGAGATGGTGGATTCGCTCGTGGCGCCGGGCCACGGAGCGTGACGCTCAGAGCTCTCCCGCTTGGTCCTCACCGAGAACGACGACGACATCCGCGGCGGCGTCGATGGCCCCGGAGTCCGCGAGATCGGCCGGCAGTCGTTGGACCGGAACACCTCCGAGGTACTCATCCGACAACAGCTGCGCGTCGGCTTCGTTCTGGGCTCTGTTGCCGTCGGCCCGGAAGTAGACGATCGAGTCGACGATCGGCTTGTCGGGCGCATCCCCGGCGTCTCCGGCCGGGAGATACTCCCCGACATCGACCAGCATCTCCTGGAAGTCCGCGGCGTAGCCCGCCCTCGACGTTCCGTTGAGGACCTGGACGAGCACGCCCTTCTGGTTGGGGACGATCGAGGCCTGCGGAGACGGAGTCGGGCTCGGCGTCCCGGTCGGTGACTGGGACGTCGACGGCTCGGGCGGGGCTGCGACCCCCTCCTCGTCGAAGCCGTTGGCGAGCACCGCTACCCCTCCGATGACGAGCGCGATGACGATCGCGAGCCGCGCGATGCCCGGATTCACCCGCGCATCCTATCGTCCGCAGCCTGCGGTATTCCTCGGCGGTCCAGCCGGCGTGCTCTTGGCCGGCTCAGACGCGCACCCCGAGGCCCGAGGCCGTCCGAGACCGGCGGCGCACGGCGCGCACGCGCCGCAAGCGGCGGACCAGCATCGGGTCGTACGCGACGGCTTCCGGGCGATCGATGATCCGATGGAGCAGCTGGTGATACCGCGAGGGCGAGAAGCCGAACCGTTCGCGGATCGCGCGCTGCTTGGGCACGGTGAGCTTCCATGCCTCCCGTTCGAAGTCCAGGACCTGACGCGATCGTTCGTCGAGCGCGATGGAGGGCGCAGACGCAGGATCGGAGGCCGCCTCCGAGCCCGGATGTACGGAACGCCTCCCATCTCCCATGGCCCGAGGGTAGCCCGCGGCGTGCAGGGTTCAAGCACCGGCGCTCCGGTCCCGACGATAGAGGAGATGGGAGGATGGGGTTGGGAAGGCCCTGGTTGATGGCGCGAAGCGAAGAGATCGGCGAGAACGCCGCCCCGTCGGCGGACCTCCGCTTCGTGGCGCAGCTGAACATGCTCCACAGCATGGCGGCCACCCTGACCAGCCTCGACGACGTCTCCGAGATCGCCGCCGCGATCACTGACGAGCTCCACACGATCCTCGACTACCACAACTGTCGCGTCTACGTGATGCAGGACGACGGGTCGACGCTGCTCCCCATCGCGTTCCGCGGAGAGATCTTCTACGAGTACGAGCACGAGACGCTCGAGGAGCTCATCACCCAGGTCGGGGAGGGCATCACGGGCTGGGTCGCCGAGCATCGCACCTCCCTCCTCACCCCCGACGCGCGGCTCGTGGAGTTCGCTGTTCAGATCCCCGATACGGACGACATCCTCGAGTCGATGCTCGCCGTGCCGATGACCGTCGGCGACGCGGTGCAGGGCGTCATCGTCCTGTCGAGCCTCGGCTACGGAGCCTTCGACGAGGAGGACCAGCGGCTGCTCGAGGTGCTCGCCTCGCACGCCGCGATCGCGATCTCGAACGCGAAGCTCCTCCAGGCGGAGCGGACGGCGGCGGAGACGTCGTCGGCCCTGCTCGGGCTCTCCGAGCAGCTCACCCAGCTGCGCTCGGTCGGAGACATCCTCCAGGGCGCGATCGAGACCGTGTCGTCGCTGATCGGCGAAGCGGCGGTCGCGTTCCACATCCGCGATGAGCACACGGGGGACTTCCGGCTCGCGCGGCTGCTCACGCTCGATCCCGATGCGATCCGACCGCGGCACGAGATCGGTGACGTCCCCGAGTCGGTCGCCCTGTCGGTCGTGTTCGACAACGACGAGCCGCTCGTCCTTCCGCGCACGTCTCCCTTGATGGAGGGCGACTACCTCATCTCCAAGGAGCCACGGGAGGTGCTGGTCGCGCCCATGACGTGGGAGCCGGATGGAGCGGGCACGATCGCCGTCGTCGGCCGGCACGGCGACGGGCTCTTCGGGGATCGGGAGCTCCGCCTGATCCGCGGCGTGGCGGACCTGACGTCGCTCGCGCTCGGCAACGCCCGACGGATGTCCGAGCTCGAGCGGTTCCACGAGCTCGTGGCGGGACTGGACGCCGCCTTCTGGGAAGCGTCGATCCCGGGTCTGGAGTTCACGTTCGTCGCCGGCGCCGTGCAGGACCTGTTCGGCGGCGACACGGGATCGTGGCCGGACCAGGACCGCACCTGGGGTTCCCATATCGACGCTCGTGACCGCGAGGACGCCACCGAGGCGCTCCTGCGCGCGATCGACAGCGGCGTCGGCGAGGGACTGGAGTATCGGGTCCCGAGCGATCACGGATCCCCCCGATGGATCCGAGATCTCGTGCACGTGATCCGCGGGCGCGGGGGAGCCCCCACGATCCTCCGTGGCCTGATGGTCGACATCACCGAGCGCAAGCGCGCGGAGCGCGCACTGGCCGCCAGCGAGCGGAAGTACTCCGATGCCTTCAAGCGTGAACGCGAGGCGGCGCAACGCCTTCGGATGCTCGATGACATGAAGAACACGTTCCTGGAGGCGGTCTCCCACGACCTCCGGACCCCACTCACCTCGATCCTGGGGTCGGCCCTCACCCTCGAGCGATCCAAGCTCGATCTCCCCATGGACGACGCCCTCGACATGGTGGGAAGGATCGCCGCGAACGCGAGGAAGCTGGAACGACTGCTGTCGGACCTGCTCGACCTCGATCGACTCCAGCGCGGGATCGTGTCGCCGAAACGCCGGGCCACCGACCTCGACGAATTCGTCCAGAGAGCCGTGAAGGAGATGGACACGCGCGGACGCCGGATCGAGCTCGACGTGCAGCCGGGGAGCGTCCAGATCGATCAGGCGAAGACCGAGCGGATCCTCGAGAATCTCCTGTCGAACAGCATCCGACACACGCCCGAGGAAGCCAAGATCTGGGTCCGCGCACGGCCGCACGACGGCGGCGTGCTGTTCATCGTGGAGGACGACGGCCCCGGCGTGCCGCCCGAGCTCCGGGAGGCGGTCTTCGAGCCGTTCCGGCAGGCGCCGGGGTCCTCGTCGGTGCATGCCCCGGGCGTCGGCATCGGCCTGTCCCTGGTGCGGCGCTTCGCCGAGCTCCACGGGGGCAACGCCTGGGCCGAGGAGCGCGAGGGGGGCGGCGCCTCCTTCCACGTGTTCCTGCCCGGATCCTGAACGCTGCGGGCGTCGCAACGCACGCCTCGTTCGCAGAGCCGGCGGTCGGATTCGAACCGACGACCTAGCGATTACAAATCGCTTGCGCTACCGGACTGCGCCACGCCGGCCGGGACCTGAGTCTACCGGGGGATCTCCCGCGGCTTGAACAGGAATCCGTA
>JAJNBA010000053.1 GCA_021155985.1 Actinomycetes bacterium | reverse complement strand
GTCGGCCGAACGGCGCGTGCGGGGAGGACCGGGACCGGGATCACGTTCGTCACCCCGGAGAAGACGACGGACGTCGGAAAGATCGCGGGGATCCTCAAGCTCCACACCGAGTTCGGGGACGCAGGCCTCCGCATCGAGAGCCTGCGGCGACACCAGAGCTCCCGCCCGAGCTCCGGCAGGCGGCCGCGCCCGGCCAGGCGAGGACGATGACCGCCAGGAGTCCCTAGCTCGCCGAGGGGTGGAGCATCGGCACGAGCGGCTGCCATCCCGATCGCAGGACGGACACGAGCGACGGCGGCGTGATCACTCGCGCGGATCCTTTCGAAGGGCGCGGCGTGCGCTCGACGTAGCCGGCGGGCGTCCATCGCCACAGACCGGCGTCGATGACCACCCAGGGATCGTTCTCGCGGAGCACGAACGTCCCGTTGGGGAGGCCCTCGAGCGAGGCGTCGTGATGGCGTTGCGCTCCGGATCCGCGGACGAGACGCTCCGCGTGGAGCTGCGCATCGATCGCGTCGGCACCGGCGAGAAGGCCGGGGTGCAGGGCCCGCCAGAGATCCTGCAGTCGAACGTAGTCGGCTCGTCGGCAGAGAGCGCACGGGCGGTGCCCGGCGGCGAACGCGGTCGCCTCGTCGAGGAAGAACAACTCCGTGAACCGGCCGGGCTGCATCAGCGGCTCGCGGTGCCAGCCGCGGAACTCGAGGCGACACCCGATCCAGCGACGCGTCGCGTGGTGTCGCCGGATCCGGCCGTGCCCGTCGTGGAGGCAGCCTCGGTTGCCGTACACGAGTCCCCGCGCGGGATCGGCGATCAGCTCGCCGAACGGCGTGACCCGATTCCGGAGCGGCATCGTGCGACCATCGCTCGCCGCGCCGACGGAGCGTCGGTCGGCGGGGCGAGACCGGTGCCTAGACCGGCAGAGCCAGGACCTGGCGAGCCGTGAGGCGGACGGTCGTGGGAAGCACGCGGAGCCCCACCATCCCGATCCGGCCGGCCACCCACGTGGTGTCGTCGAGGGTCTCGACGGAGATGTGGCCTTCCTGGGACTCGGAGACCCGGAAGATCATCCCGGCCGCGGTCTTGTAGACGTTCATCCCTTCATCCACCACCCCACTCTACGCGAACGGGCCGAGACTGCGCCCGGGCTGGTGTGGAGCCCTCCCGGTGGCAGGTGAGGCTCGCACGCCACCGACCGGCGGGGTCGACCCCTTGGCCGGACCGCGCTCGGGTGCGAGCATGCGCGCATGGCTCCCCTGGAATCGGCTCAAACCGCCGGACGTTCGCGCCGCCGCGTCCTGCTCGCCCGGGTCCTTGCCGGCCTCACGTTGGTCAGCTTCGCGATCGGACTTGTCTTCACGTTCCTGGCCTCCGCGATCCGTCCGCCCGGCGCCGGCGACCCGCTCGGGGACATCGGCTTCGTGCTCTCGTTCGCGATGTTCCCGGTGATCGGGTATGTGCTGGCGCTCCGCCGCCCGGAGAACTCGATCGGATGGTTGATGCTCGGCATCGGGACGTTCTTCGGATCGACGGCCATCCTCACCTCGCTGGGCGAGTACCTGCTCTACGCGGGCGATCGTGACACCGCCCTCGTGCTGATCGCGTTCGACTCGCCCAGCTGGGTCCCGGTCGTGGTGCTGCCCGTCACGTTCCTCCTCCTCTTGTTCCCGGATGGGCATCTGCCGTCACCGCGGTGGCGTTGGTTCGCGTGGTCGCTCGGGGTCGGGCTGACGCTGCTCTACTTCGCGACCCTGCTGGATCCGGCTCCCCTGTCGGAGTCGATCGCTCCGACGGAGCCGAACCCGCTCGGGATCGACGCGCTCGGTCCGTTCCTCGACGGCGCGCAGGCGCTGATCCTCGTGGTCCTCATCGGGGTGATCGGCTCGTTGACGTCGCTCGTGCTCCGGTTCCGTCGGTCATCCGGCATCGAGCGGCTCCAGCTGCGGTGGCTGCTCACCGCCGCCGCCTTCGTGGCGTTGCTCTATTCCGGCGCGCTCTTCGCGTCGCTGGGGAGCTCCTGGGGCGGACAGGGCGACCCGGGCTGGGTCACGATGCTCCAGACGATCGTGATCCCGTCGTTCGCGCTGATCCCGCTCGCGATCGGCGCGTCGATCCTCCGGTATCGCTTGTTCGACATCGACCTGGTGATCAACAAGGCGCTGCTGTTCGGAGCGCTCGCCGCATTCATCACGATCGTCTACGTGGCGATCGTCGTGGGCGTGGGGGCCCTCGTCGGCAGCCAAGCGAGTCCCATGCTGTCCGCCGCAGCCGCGGCCTTCGTCGCGCTCGTGTTCCAGCCGGCGCGGCGGCGGGCGCAGCGGTTCGCGGACCGGCTCGTCTACGGGAAGCGCGCCACCCCGTACGAAGTGCTTTCCGCGTTCTCCGAGCGGGTTGGCAACGCCTACGCGAACGACGAGCTGCTCCCACGGATGGCCCGGGCGCTCGGGAGCGGTACCGGAGCCGTGCGCACGGATGTGTGGGTCCGGATCGGCGACGGGCTCCGTTCCGAAGCGACGTGGCCGGAGGACGCGCCATCGACCGAGGTGGTCCCGGTCGTCGCGGCGGAGGCACGATCCTCGCCCACGTCTGTGTTCGAGCCGATCCGTCATCAAGGGGAGCTGCTCGGCGGGCTCTCCATCGAGAAGAAGCCCGGCGACGCGATCGCGGCGACGGAGGAGAAGCTCGTCCGCGATCTCGCCGCGCAAGCCGGGCTCGTGATGCGCAACGTCGCGCTCACCGAGCAACTGATGGATCACATCGAGCAGCTCCGCAGATCCCAGAAGCGTCTGGTCTCCGCGCAGGACGAGGAGCGCCGTCGGCTGGAGCGGAACCTCCATGACGGCGCGCAGCAGCAGCTCGTGGCGCTCGCCGTGAAGCTCCGGTTGGCGGAGCAGGTCGCCGAACGCGACCCTGCGAAGGTGAAGGAGCTGCTGACCGGTCTCCAGACCGATGCCGGCGACGCGCTCGAGAACCTCCGGGATCTCGCGCGGGGCATCTACCCGCCACTCCTCGCGGACAAGGGACTCGTGGCGGCGCTCGAGTCCCAAGCGCGGAAGTCGACGATCGCGATCGCGATCGAGGCGGACGGCGTCGGTCGCTATCCGCAGGAGGCGGAGGCCGCGGTCTACTTCTCCTGCCTCGAGGCTCTGCAGAACGTGGCCAAGTACGCCTCGGCCTCACGGGCCACGATCTCGCTCTCCGATGGGGACGGACGCCTTCGGTTCGCGGTGAGGGATGACGGCGTGGGCTTCGATCAGAGCGAGACGTCCTACGGCACCGGGCTGCAGGGGATCGCGGATCGGCTCGCGGCGCTCGATGGGGTGCTGGAGATCACGTCGGTTCCCGAAGGCGGCACGACCGTGTCCGGTTCCCTTCCAGTCTCGCGCGTCGCCTCCTAGAGACGATCGCGCGCGCCCGGCACGGGCTCAACCGTCCTGATCGCTGCGAGCTGCCCCGTCGACCGCCTCGCTCGAGCCGTTCTGGCCAACCATCGGATCCTCCCCCTGTGGGGTCTGGTCCCCGGTCTGCTCAGGCGGTCCGTTTCCCTCTCCCTGGTTCCCCTGGTCGTCCTTGTCTTCCCCTTGACTCCCCGGGTCGTCGGGCGGTCCGTTGCCTGCCCCCTGGCTCCCAGGGTCGTCGGGTTGTCCGTTCTCAGCTCCCGGGTCCCCCGGCTCCTCGGGCGACACTCCGGGCGATCCATCGCCGCCCCCCTGGCTCCCCGAGTTATCGCCATCCCCGCCGGCAGCGGACCCCTTGGAGGTCGTCTCGCGATCCTTCGGGCAGCCCTGGGCCCGGACGGGATCGCCCGAGCCCTCGCCGGCGGCGAGATCGGCGCCCTGGCCCCGCACCTCGTCTTCGCAGAGATCCGGGTGTGCAGATCCCTCCGGCCCGCTCGGCGGCGTGACGGTCGAGACAGCCGCGCCGGCCGGACGTTCCGACGGTGGGACGGACGAAGGCCGTGGAGCGTTCTGCTTTCCACGGAACGTATCCACGACATGGGGGACCGCCGCGGCGATCGCGGTGAAGGCCGTGATCACCAGGAGCCACGTCGCGGCGGCGACGAGGACCTGGGCGGCTCGCCCGCGCCTCCGCCAGGGCTGCGGGAGCGGTGGCTCGGGTTCGGTCACGGGCGCGTACTGCGAGACATCGGCCTCTGCCGGCGCGGGCACGTGCGTCTCTGCCTCCGGCACCACGATCGTGTCGGCGCGCTCGACCCGGGCCGCCGCTCTGCGCACGGCGTCTCCGAGGTCCTCGATGACCATGTGGGGCTCGACGCGTTCCTCCGCCAACACCGCGGACACGCCGTCGGGCCACACGACGACCAGGGCGGCTCCGTCGATCCGCTGCCTGGCGTCCAGCGCGGCGGCGGCGGAGATCCCACCATCCAGGACGAGCACGGATGGCTTGGCACCTCGCAGCACCCGCGAGAGCTCCTCTTCGTTCGAAGCCATCCCGATCAGGTCGAACCCCTCGGCTTCGAGCACGAAGCGCAGCAGTCCGTCGGCGCGCTCCGCTTCGCCGAGGACGACCTGAACCCTGCGCTCGCGCTGCATCCCCTGACCTCCGATCTCGTCGCGCGATCGTACGCCGAGGACGGCGCGAACTCTGCGGGCCAGATGGCCCACCGACGTCGGTCCTACGGCGCGTTGGCAAGACGAGCACCGGCGGACGAGCCCAGAAGGGCTATCCCGCATCGGACGTCTGCGGGCGGAGCCGAGTTGCCCCTGCGCCGGCCTGTCGGCGGCCCCGGGTACGGTGTGATGACGTGACCGATCCCCTCGAGCTCCTCCGCCTGATCGCGGGCCCGGAGGCGACGTTCCGCGACGGCCAGCGCGAGGCGATCGACGCCGTCGTCGCGGAGCGCGGGCGGGTCTTGCTTGTCCAACGGACCGGGTGGGGGAAGTCGGCCGTGTACTTCATCGCCACCCGGTTGCTCCGCGACGACGGAGCCGGTCCCACGATCCTCGTGTCGCCCTTGCTCGCTCTGATGCGCAACCAGATCCAGATGGCGGAGCGAGCCGGGGTGCACGCGCACACGATCAACAGCGAGAACCGCGACGACTGGGAGGCGGTCCGCGGGTCGATCGACCGCGACGAGGTCGACCTACTCCTGATCTCACCCGAGCGTTTCAACAATCCGGCGTTCCGCGACGGGATCCTTCCCACCGTCGCGGCGCGCTCGGGTCTGCTCGTGATCGACGAGGCGCACTGCATCAGCGACTGGGGCCACGACTTCCGCCCCGACTACCGCCGGTTGGTCCGCGTGCTCGAGCTGCTGCCGCGCGGCGTCCCGGTCCTGTGCACGACCGCCACGGCCAACGACCGCGTGATCGAGGACATCCGCTCGCAGCTCGGCGCGGAGCTCGCGACCCTCCGCGGCCCGCTCGCACGCGAGAGCCTCGCGCTGTCGATGCTCGACACGACCTCGCAGCCCGAGCGTCTCGCGTGGCTCGCGGACGTTGTCCCCGGCCTGGAGGGCTCGGGCGTGATCTACGTGCTGACGGTCGCCGACACCACACGGGTGGCATCGTTCCTCCGCACCCGAGGCATCGACGCCCATGCCTATAGCGGCGAGACGGAGTCGGAGCGTCGTCTGGAGCTCGAGGAGGCGTTGATCGACAACGGCGTGAAGGCACTGGTCGCCACGTCGGCGCTGGGGATGGGCTTCGACAAGCCCGACCTGGGCTTCGTGATCCACTACCAGTCGCCGTCCTCGCCGATCGCCTACTACCAGCAGGTCGGCCGCGCCGGGCGAGCCCTGCCGCACGCGCCGGTGGTGCTGCTGCGCGGCACGGAGGACCGCGACATCCAGGACTACTTCATCAACTCCGCGTTCCCGCCGCGGACCCGGGCGGAGGAGGTGGTCTCGCTACTCGAGGATCGAGCCGCGCCGATGAGCGAGAACGAGATCCTCTCCGCGGTGAACGTCCGACCGATGCGGTTGAAGAACATGCTGAAGATCCTCGAGGTGGAGGGCGCCGTCGAACGCGCCGGCAGCAAGTGGCTCCGCACGCTCGCCCCTTGGCGCTACGACGAGGATCGCGTGCGCCGGGTCACCGAGGCGCGGCGGGCGGAGCAGGCGGCGATGGACACCTACGGCCGCACGGACGAGTGCCTGATGGCCTTCCTCCTCCGGCAGCTGGACGATCCCGACCCTCGTCCGTGCGGCCGCTGCATGGTGTGCACGGGTGGGTCGCCCTCGATCGAGCTCGAGGCCGCCGTGGTCGCGAAGGCGCGCGAACATCTCCGTTGGGCCGAGCTGCTGATCGAGCCCCGGCTCCAGTGGCCGAGCGGGATGGGCGAGCCGAGGGGCAGGATCCCCGACGAGCTCCGCCTCGAGCCGGGCCGTTCGCTGAGCGTCCTGGACGACGGCGGTTGGGGCGGACTCGTGCGGCGCGGATCGACCGCGGAGGAGTACGCCGATGCGTTGGTCGACGCCGCAGCCGAACTGATCGCCCGACGCTGGCGGCCCGACCCGTTCCCCGCATGGGTCACGTGCATCCCGTCCACCGCCCGGCCCGACCTGGTTCCGGACTTCGCCCGCAGGCTGGCAACCGCGATCGGCCTTCCGTTCCGGCCGCTGCTGGTCAAGACGCGCGAGACGAAGCCGCAGAAGGAGCTCGAGAACTCCCAGCAGCAGTTCCGCAACGTGTGGGGAGCCCTCGGCGTGAGCGGCGAGCCCGTGTCCGGTGACCCCGTACTCCTGGTGGACGACCTCTCGGATTCCCGCTGGACGCTCACGGTGGCGGGCGCCGTCCTCCGCGAGACCGGATCCGGACCCGTCACGCCGTTCGTGCTGGCGAAAGCCGTGAGCGACTAGCCGCGCCTATGGTCTCCCCGATGGGTGCGGGTGCCCGATCCGAGGACGCGCTCGCGGCGCTCTTGCTCGCGACCCGCATGGGGGACGCGGACGAGGCGCCGCTGGCGCCCCAACGGTTCTGGTCGCTGGTGGCCGCCGTCCCGGAGCCCTCCGTGCTCTTCGCGACCACGGCCGGGGACATCGCTCGGCGCACCGGGCTCCCCGGGCACGAAGCGGAAGGGGTCGAGCGCCTCCTCGCGGCGGGAACGCGACTGGCGTTGGCGCTCGAGCGTTCGGAGCGGCAGGGGTTCTTCGCCCTGACCCCGTTCGACGCCGGCTACCCGCGGACGCTGCGCGATCGGCTCGGCGATCAGGCGCCACCGGTCCTGTTCACCGTGGGAGCGCGCGAGCTCCTCTCCGCCGAGTCGATCGGTGTCGTCGGCTCGCGCGCGGTCAGTCGCGAGGGCCAATCGGTCGCCCGGGAGGTCGGCGAGCGCGTGGTGCGCGACGGTCTCGCCCTGGTCTCGGGCGGAGCGAAGGGCGTCGACCGGGCGGCGATGTCGGCCGCCCTCGAGGCGGGTGGGCGCGTCGTGGGGTACCTCGCCGAGTCACTGCTCCGGCGGGTGCGGGAGCCGAGCACACGCCGCGCCCTCGCCGACGGGACGACCTGCTTCGCGACGCCGTTCGATCCGTCGACCGGGTTCTCGGCCGCCCACGCGATCGGGCGGAACAAGCTGATCTACGCGAGCGCGCGCATGACGATGGTCGTGGCGAGCGATCTCGACCGCGGAGGCACCTGGGAAGGCGCCACCGAGGCGCTCCGCCGAGGGTACGGATCGGTCGCCGTGTGGGTCGGTTCCGGCGCCGGCCCGGGGAACGAGCGGCTCGCGGAGCTCGGGGCCACCCCCGTCGACGACATCGCATCGATCCTGCGGACGCCGCCGGATGTCCCGGCGACGCCCGGTGTGCCCGAGCAACTGCCGATGGATCTGTAGCGCGTTGCGAGGCCGCATCCGGCGCCCCGGTATCCTCGCCGGGTGATCATCGACGAACCGGTTCGGGGGTCGTTCGCCTACCTCGAACGGCCCGGGTTGTTCTCGCTTTCGGGCGTGGACCAGCTGCGCCTGTTCATCGATCGGAGGCTGCCCGCGCCGCCGCTCACCCATCTCAGCGGGCTCGTGGTCGAGCAGGCCCACACCGGCACCTCGACCTGGTCGATCCCCGCGAGCCCGTGGTGGCGGACGGCCGCCGGCGTGTTCGGGGGCGGCACGCTCGCGTTCGTCGCGGATGCGGCCCTCGCCGGCGCGGTCTTCACCACCCTGCCGGAGGGGAAGGCCCTGCTCTCGTCCGACCTGTCGATGAACTTCCTGCAGCCGGCGTCGCCGTCGAGCGAACGATTGATCGCGCGCGGCACCAAGATCCACACGGGCCGGCGGCAGGGACTGTCGGAGGCGCGGGTCGAAGACGCACGCGGCGCGCTGCTCGCCCACGCGACGTCACGATGCGTGCTTCAGCCGCTGCCCTTCGATCCCCCTGAGGCACCCGAGTCGCTCCCGGTCCTCGACCCTCCCGCGTTCGAGACCCCCGACCCGCATCTCCGGCCGCCGGAGGGAGAGGTGCTCCCGCAGGCGACGTGGGATGAGACGAGCGGGCTGGATCTCGTGCAGCTCTGGCACAAAGAGGAGCGAGCGCCGGCGCCGGTCTGTGTGTTCCTCGGTCTCCGGATCCACGATGCGGCCGAGGGCGCCGTCACGATCACGATGCCCGCGTCCCTGTGGTTCTGCACGGGCTTCGGCACGTTCTACGGCGGGGCGCTGACGGCGTTCGCCGATGCGACGATCAACACGGCGGTGATGACGACCCTGCCCGCCGGCACCTCGTTCGGGACGCTCGACCTGAAGGTGAACTTCCTCCGGCCGGTCACGCCGGACCGGCGCGAGCTGGTCGCCAGGGCGACGGTGGAGCAGCGAGGCCGGACGATCGCGGTGACGACCTGCCGCATCGACGATGCCGACGGGAAGCGCGTGGCCATGGCGTCCGGGAGCGCGATGATCTCACCGGATCGACCCTGGGCCGCCCTGGGTGACCTCGGATAGTCACGCTTCGTTCCGTGCTCGTTCGGGTAGGGGAGAGATGACCCGACACGAGGAGGGAGCGCACACATGCCGTCATCCGAGCGCGATCCACGCGAATGGCCCGGCAACGACAGTACAGAGAGCGGAACGGAGGGGTCCGATCCGAGGCGTGAGGCGGACGAGCGGAGCCTCGACGCATCCGATGCACCGGAGCCGTCCTGGCGTCCCGAGACGCCCGCGTGGGACCGGCCGGTGCCCCGTTCGAAGACCACGTCATCCGGTGTGGGCGGCCCGATGGATACCGCCACCCCCACCCCGACGCCGTCCACCGGGATCGGCTCGGCGCCCGCCGACCGAGGGCCGACCGGCAGGAGCCTGACCCCGGGTCGCGGACCCACCGGCACGACGCCGACCGCCACGACGTCGACCGCCAAGAAGTCAACGGCTCGCAAGTCCGCGAAGCGCGTGGCCGCCGGGAAGAAGGCCGCGGCGACCCGGAAGCGGAAGACCGCCCCTGCCCGCAAGGCCACAGCCCGCACGTCCACCGCCAAGAAGTCGACGGCTCGGCGGTCCACGGCCAAGAAGTCGACGGCTCGCAAGTCCACGAAGCGCGTGGCCGCCGGGAAGAAGGCGGCCGCCACGCGGAAGCGGAAGACTGCTCCGGCTCGGAAGGCATCCCGGAGAACTACGGCCCGCAGATCCACGGCAAAGAAGTCGACCGCTCGCAAGTCCACGAAGCGCGTCGCCGCAGGGAAGAAGGCGGCCGCAACCAGGAAGCGGAGGACAGCCGCGGCTCGCAAGTCCACGTCTCGCAAGTCCACCGCCAGGAAGTCCGCGAAGCGCGTGACCGCCGGGAAGAAGGCGGCAGCGACGAGGAAGCGCAAGACGGCGGCGGCCCGCAAGGCTACAGCTCGCAGGGCCACAGCCCGCAAGTCGACGGCACGACAGTCAGCCGCGCGGCGGTCCACGGCGAAGAAGTCGACGGCTCGCAAGTCCACGAAGCGTGTGGCCGCCGGCAAGAAGGCCGCTGCGACGAGGAAGCGGAAGACGGCGGCGGCACGCCGTGCCCGCAGTCGGAGCACACGTTGAGGGACGGATCAGGAGCCGACCCCGTCGGCGACTCGCCCGGCGAGCCGTTCGAGATCCCGGACGACCCGGTCGCCGTCGAGGAGCCGGGGACGACGGCCGAGGAGCAAGGTGACCGATCCCTCGAGCGTCGCCTCGCGATGGACGAGCCGGACGCATCACCGACGGACCCTCCCACCGCTGAAGGAACGCGGCCACATCCGATCCTGGACGACGACGTGGCGACCGAGGACGCCATCACCGAGGACACCGATGGCCCGGTGGACGAGGCGGACCTCGATCGCAGCCGGGAGGAGGTCGGGGAGCTCTCCTCGGATCCGGCGGAGAGCGCCGAAGAGTCCGCGATGCACATCGAGCGCGAGTAGCGAGCTCGTCCGGTAGCCTCGCCCGCATGACGGGGACCCGGTTCGCGATCGTCTTCTCGTTGGCAGCCGGGATCGCCGGCGCCGCGCAGGCGTCGATCTCGGGAGCGCTCGGGCGCCGGGTGGGCACGATCGGTTCGGCGGGCTTCGGCGTGATCATCGCGGCGGTCCTCGTCATCGCGCTCGCCGTGGCGCTCGGCCGTGGGGGGTCGGTCGTCGCGGCACTTCACCAGCCCCTCTGGCTGTGGCTCGGCGGACTCTTCGGCGCGATGATCGTCCTCGCGATCGCGTACGCGCCCCCGCGGATCGGCACGTTCGCGACCGTGGCGTTGCTGATCGCGGGGCAGCTCGCCGCGGGAGCGCTGATCGATGCCTACGGATGGCTCGGTTCACCGCGGATCCCCGTCACGCTCGCGCGCGTCGCCGGTCTCCTCCTCGTGACGGCCGGCGCCGCGCTGACGTTGAAGCGCTGATCCGACCCGGCCTCGCCCCTGCTAGGGGCGGCGCACCGACACGACCATGTTCGCGACGCGTGTCGCGAGGACGCGATCGCCCTTCTGCAGGCCATCCGGGACGCTCTCGGCGCCGAGCCGTGCCTGGATCACGGACCGGTCGGGGAACCCCACCGCGAGGTCGTAGTAGCGGACCCCGTGCAGATCGAAGGGGGCCACCTCCAGGACCACCGCCTCCTCCTCGCCGAGCATCGCGTCAGCCTACCCACGGCGTGTGGCTCAGGCGGCGTTGGCGATCGATCTCGGGCTCGCGCTCTAGAGGACTCCACGATCGCGTTCGATAGCGAGCACGCGCCACGCGACCGCCGCTTCCTCCGCGGAGGAGTGACAGGTGAGCCGCATCGGGGGTCCGGACATCCGCTCCAGATGGACGACGAAGTGCCCGAGCGGCGTGTCGCATCCGACCTCGGCCCGATCCCCGCGACGGGTGTCGCACACCCGCACCACGTCGTCGATCCGATCGAGCCCGAGGTGATCGCGGACGGCGCGTTCGGCCGCCTGCACGTGGAAAGCGTTCGACGACCGCCCGCGATACCGGTGGAGCGGTGCGATCGTCCCTTCCCGGTACGCGCGCATCAGGTCGGCGGCCTCCTCCGGCTCCACCCGTCCGAAGTACAGCCCGTGCGGGAACGCGACGAGGTTGCCGGCGAACCGGTCCCCGCCGACGTGCGTGCTCTCCCAGACGACCTCGCGACCGGCCGCGGCGGCGGCCTCGGCGAGTGGACGGCCCCGCTCGGCGCAGCACGGATCGCGACGGCCGTGGGTGCAGACGACGAACAGCGGTGCTCCCGCCCCATCGCCCGCGAACGACGCCCGCTCGCGCGGGTCGAGGTGAGCGGCGTCCTCGATCCGATCGACCACCGCGGACCCGAGCCAGGCATCGCCCGTGTCCACGGCGAAGCAGATCAGGTTGTCGTCGCCGTACTGGGGGGAGCGGTCGGGCTTCCGGATCAGCAGCACACGGGCGCCGGTCCGGTGTTCAAGGTCCCGGAGTTCCCGACCCAGCCCTGCCGGCAGCCGGGCGTCCAGGAGCCCGTCGCGGCCCCACGGTCCCGGGTGCTCGATCAGCAGCCAGCGCTGGATCGTGGAGGCCGTCCCCGCGAGCGGTTCCCTGGCCGCGAGACTCCGCAGCGAGCAGCGGTCGTCGAGGGCGGGCACGCCGCGGCTCAGTGCCAGCCGGCGATCGTGAGCATGCCCTCCCGGACGAGTCGCCGGACGAGGACGGCGCGGCTCGCGGCGTCGGGGAGGTGCTGTGCCAGATCGCGCACGGCGAGCGCCTCGTCGACGCCGAGCCGGGCGATCTGGCGCATCGCCGGTGCCAGCCGCACGGGCATCTCGAGGGTTCGATCCCCGAGGAGGGCCACGAGGCGATCGGGCTTCACGAGGAGCTCGCAGATCGAGTCCGGTCGTCGGGTCACGACCGAGCGATCGTCCACGGTGATCGGCGTCGCCCGCTCCGCGATCGTGCCGCGCGCCAGGGTCGCCCGGGTCGAGAGGAACCGCTCGCGGCGCTCGCCGGCCACCGACTGCACATCGACCTCACCGAGGGCGGAGGCGAGCGCCCCGAGTCGCCCGCCGAGCTCCTCGGCGAACGCGCCCGGATCAACGAGCCAGCCCGCCGGCACCGGCCCGTCGAGTGCGTCCGCGCTCCGGCCGGCGATGCCGGCGAGCACATCCCGCCACCGCGCCACGTGGATCCCGACCGTGAGGTGTCCCGAGAGCTCGTCCTGGGCGCGCGCGGCATGGGGGGTGCCCGCCGGCAGGTAGATCGTGTCGCCGGGCCTCACCTCCACGTCGAGAGGGTCCCTCGCCGGTTCGCCGGGCGCCTCGTGGAGCTCCCAGCGCTTCCGACCGAACGCCTGGAGGACGAAGACATCGTGGGCGTCGGTGTGCAGATCCAGGCCTTGCGCGCCGGCCGGGGTGATGTAGGCGTTCACCTGACACGGGTGTCCGAGCTCGAGCTCGAGCCCGCGGCAGAAGCGCGCCACGGGCTCGGACCATCGATGCAGTCCCTGGAGCACGATCGTCGCGCCTTCTCCGAACAGCGACGCGACCCGCGCCGGATCCACGATCCCGGGCACGGGTCGCGAACCCGCTCGGCCGCTGCGCGTGTACGCGGACTCCGGGATCCGCTCGCCCGCCTTCACGAGGCGGAAGAACGGCGACCGGAGCGCGGTCGTGGTGAGGAACCGATCGACGTCGTCCAGGGAGAGCAGGTCTTCGAACCCGCCGGGGGAGGCCCCGCCGCGGCGGACCGACGCCCGCGTCCCCCAATCGTTCTCCAGGAACGATCGGGGGGCGCCGGCGCAGCGCTCGAGCGGCGGGCGCTCCGCCCCGATGCGTTCGAGCGTGCTCTGGCTCACGACGTGCTGTCGGTACCGTCCATGTTTCCGGCCGTATCGCCGGTGTCGGTGCCGTCCGCGTCCGTGCCGTCGGTCCCGTCAGCGGCGTCGCCGTCCTTCCCGTCCGTCGTGTCGCCGTCGGTGCCGTCCTGGTCCATCGTGTCGGGGTCCGTCTCGGCCTTCGGGCCGTCGGTCACCCCGGGCATCACCGTCCGGATGTCCTCATCGGTGAGCTCTGTGGTCGTGGTCTCGTCCATGGCAGGACCTCCTCTCCGCCCCGGTATACCCGAACGACGCGAGGGCCGCACATCCGGACCGCGGCGAACGATGCCCTGGCTACACTGCCGCCCGGCGAGTGGAGGGAGGTGATCGCATGACGGACGAGGACGTGACGACCGCCGACCACGTGCTCGCCAACCGGGTCTCGTGGGACGCGGACGCCGACGAGTGGGTCGAGCGGGGCCGGATCCTCTGGGAGAACGAGGAGCCCCGGTGGGGCGTCTGGCACGTGCCGGAGACCGAGCTGCACCTGCTCCCGGACGTGCGAGACCTGGACAGCGTGGAGCTCGGCTGCGGGACGGCCTACGTGTCGTCGTGGCTCGCCCGTCGTGGCGCTCGGCCTGTCGGTCTGGACAACTCGAGCCGGCAGCTCGCCACCGCGCGCAGTTTCCAGGACGAGTTCGGGATCCGGTTCCCGCTGGTCCACGGCGACGCCGAGCGGACGCCGTTCCGTGACGCCAGCTTCGATGTCGCGATCTCCGAGTACGGCGCCGCGATCTGGTGCGATCCGTACCGTTGGATCCCGGAGGCGGCGAGGATCCTGCGTCCCGGCGGGCAGCTGCTGTTCCTCGGGCATTCCTACATCTCGATGCTCACGTTCCCTCCGGCGGACCTGCCCGCGACCGAGCAGCTCCAGCGCGAGCACTTCGGCATGCACCGATTCGACTGGCCGGACGCCGACGGGGCCGTCGAATTCGCGATCACGCACGGCGACATGATCCGGCTCCTGCGGGACTCGGGATTCGAGGTCGAGGCGCTCGTGGAGGTCCGGGCACCCGAGGGAGCCGAGAACCCGACCGACCCGCTCGCCACGGCCGAGTGGTCCCGCCGGTGGCCCATCGAAGAGGGGTGGAAGGCTCACCTGCGCGACTGAGCCGACCGACCTCCGATCTCAGCCCTCCGCTTCCGCCGCGGCGAGCAGCTTCGCCGCCGTCCGCTCCCACGTCCAGTGGTTCCCGACGAAGGAGCTGACCGCGTGCCGGAGCTCGTCCCGCTCTCGGGCGGGCAGTGAGAGCAGCCGGTCCACCCCGTCGACGAGTCGGTAGACGGCACCCTCGCCCGGTTCGAACGAGAAGAGCCCCGGCCTGCCGACGTCGTCCTCGAGCGCGGCCGCCACCTCGGCCAACCCGGAGTGTCGGGCCACGATCGGCAGCGCCCCCGCCGCCGCTCCCTCGGCCGCCACCATCCCGAACGCCTCCTGCAGGATGGACGGGACGACCTGCACGTCCATCGCCGCGAGCGCGCCCGGCGCGTAGCGGTGGTCGAGCAGTCCGGTGAACGTGAGGTCCGAGACGCGTGCCGCCGCATCCGGCGTGGTCGCCGGGTCGACCGGGAGGCCGCCCGCGTCGCGGAGCCACGCGATCGCCTCGCGATCGCCACGCCGCAAGGCGAGCGCGAGCGCCGCCAACCAGTCGCGATCGGATCCGAAGCCCACGACGAGCGCCGCGGCTTCGTGACGGAGCGCTGGGAGCGCTTCGAGGAAGAGCTCCACTCCCTTCTGCGGGATCAGCTTGCCGAGGTAGCCGACGATCGGGCCGTCCCGATGAGCCAAGCGCCTGATCCGTGCGGCCGCCTCGAGCTCGGGCACGTCCTCGTCGTAGCGTTCGAAGAGCTCGACGATCGCCGCCGCGTCCCTCGCGTCGAGCGCGCGCTCGACTTCGGCGTCGAGGGCGGACGGGCGTCC
>JAJNBA010000120.1 GCA_021155985.1 Actinomycetes bacterium | reverse complement strand
AGGGCGAGCCCGGCGGCGAACGCCATCGACGGTGCGAGCCAACCCGGCGCCGCGTCCGAGCCGAGGAGCCCGAGGGCGAACGCCGCCGCCGCGGACGGGAGCATCCACGCGCCCACCGGCTGCCCTCAGACCGTGACCTGGTCGCGGATCTCCTCGAGCGTCGCGGGGCCGATGCCGCTCACGTCCATCAGTTCCTCCACGGTCGCGAACGGGCCGTTCTGCTCGCGGTACTCGATGATCGTGGCCGCGAGGACCTCGCCGATGCCGGACAGCGTTTCCAGTTCCGTCGCCGACGCGGAGTTGATGTTGATGAGCCCGGTCGACGAACCCGTCGTCCCCCCTCCCGGCACGACGGCGCCGGGCGGGCCGCTCTTCGGAACGAGGATCTGGGTCCCGTCTGTCAGCGGGGCCGCGAGGTTCAGCAGGCTCAGATCGGCCCTCGGCAGCTGCCCACCCGCGCGCTCGATCGCGTCGATCACGCGATCGCCCTCGGTGAACTCGTACACGCCGGGCTGCTTGACCTCGCCCGCGACGTCGACGATGAGCGTCACGGCCGGACTCGGCGACACCGAGCCCACGGGAGCGCCGGATCCCGCTTGGGCGATCGTGACCGGCTTGGGCAACGAACGGGCGTACCAGAGCCCGGCGCCGCCCAGCACCGCCACCAGCACCACGATCAGCCCGGCGATCTCCCCCCGCGAGAGCGTGTCCAAGCGATCCCGGAACGACATGCGCGGAACGCTAGGCCGCGGCGGATCCCCGCACAGTGATCTCGCTCACATCCTGCGACCGATACCTACGGACCGTCGAGACCAGACCGGGCTCCAGCTACGACGAACTCGCAACGGTCTCCCGACAGGTTCGTCCCAGGGACCACAGCCACCGTCTCGGACACCTCGCCGCCGGCGACGGTCCTCAGTCTGGTCCCGATCTCGAAGGCCAGCGGGCCGCCATTCGGCACGATCGGAAGCGGCCCGTCGACGAACACGATCTCCGACGAGGCGTAGCCTTCGCGCAGCGGGGGCAGGCCGCTGAGCGGATCCCTCCAGCTCGCGAGGCCGCGCAGGCTGAGCGCCGTGGCGAGCTCGTCCTCCGAAGCGCCTTCAATGCGCATGGCCAGGAACGCCTCCGCGACGGACCGCGCCCGGTCGCGATGGGTCGATCCTCGGGCGTCGATACAGGCGCTCCCCGGCGCCGCGCTCGTCTCCACGACTCGGAGTCCGTCGACGACGCTCGCGACGAAGTCCCTATCGCCGTAGATGCTGGCGAACACGCTGCCGTTCGCGAGGCAGGCAGACCCATACGTTCCGTTCACGTCGGTCCCGCCGGTGCAACCGTCCGGCGACAGGAAGATCGTGGCGTCGAGTTGGGACACGACGTCCGGCTCGGCGGCAGCGTCGCCGAACGACAGCTGCGCACCCTCTGACTCACCGAACCCGTCGGCCAACGCCAGTCGGCCGATCGCACCAACCACCGGGAACCGTTCGATCTCCTGAATCTCGAGCGACACGAACACCTCTTCCGCGTCATCCACATCACCGAGCGCGATCAAGACCGTCCACGAAGGCAGGTGAAGCCGAACCCAGTGACCTTGGAAGAGCTGCCGATGCTTCTGCCACCGCTCGGACATCTCCCAGACCTCGATGCCCGGATACGATCCGGCGACGAAGCCCGCGGGCTCGGTTCCCTCGACGAACTCCTCGATCGAGGCATTCGGATCCTGGAGGAAGACGATGGGATACCTGGGTGCAGGATCGTCCAGGAACACGTACGAGATGTCGGGTTGGACTCCGAGGCTGGCGATATCCAAGGCGATCGGATAGACGAGGGTGGCACGGGTGCCGTCAGGGAAGACGACCGGCAACCGGATGTGATCGCCGTCGCGCTCCGCACCCTGGGGAATGAACGGCTCAGGCTCGAGCACCTCACCCCTCACATCGGTCTGGATGACGTCTGGTGGGTTGTACGCGAACATCCGCCGGTCGACCGCCTCCAGAGACTTCCCGTAGAAGTGAGTCGACACGAGCACGACGTCTCCTGCAGTCGCGGGCTCGACGATCGAGCAACAACCGCCCGGCGGGTCCGGGCTGGGCATCGGGATCCGATGCCAGGCGTCTTCTTCCGGCGAGAACACGACGGTCTTCCCGCAGAACTCGCCGAACACGGTCCGCGAGGTCGCCACGATCTTTGGACGGCACTCGAAGAAGCGAAGCGGGACGTCTGTCAGCGTCCGCCACGCGTTGGACTCCGGATCGTAGGCGGAGCTCGCGTGGTCGTAGTCCCACGCGATCAGCTCGCCATTCACCCACTCGGCTGTCATCGCCTGAGGCGATAAGTCGGACGGAGGCAGCTCGCGCCACGTGTCGGTCACGGGATCGTAGGCGGCCGCGATGGCGGTCGGCGTGTCGGCATGGTTGTTGCCGTCGAGCGCGGCACCGAACACGATCATCTCCTCGCCCGTCCACACCGCGGAGCCGTCCGTGATGTCCGTCGGGCCGTCGGCGATCGGCCGCCACGCGTTCGTCACCGGGTCGTAGGCCGCGCCGTCCAGACGGCGCCCTGCCCTCTCCCTGCTCCCCCAGACGATCAGTTCCTTCCCGGTCCACACGGAGAAGGCGCTCCGCCCCTCGATCGGCGCCGGCGCGAGCATCCGCCAGGTTTCGGCGACCGGGTCGAACGCCGCACCGTCGTCGAAGTACGGAGGATCGCGGAACCCGCCGTCCCAACCGCCCCAGATCAGGAGCTCCCGTCCCGTCCACGCGAACGCCGGGTCCGAGCGGCCCGCCAGCGGGGACGGGGGGAGCGGCTCCCACCGGCGTGAGGTCGCGTCGTAGGCGAACCCGCCTTCATCGGGGTCCTCGTTCGACCCCACGTACTCGTACCCACCCCAGACGAGGAGCTGAGAGCCCGTCCACGCGGTCGCGGCGCCGCTGCGAACTTCCGGTGGAGCCGGCAGCTCGCTCCATCCCTCCGGTAGCTCGGCGGCGAGGTCAACAGCGGGCGCTGGCCGCGGTCTGGGGCCGGGTTCCGGATGCGAGAGGTCCCAAGCGAACACCACCGCCACAGCGAACACTGCGAACGCGACCCCGACGATCGCGATCCTCCTGCCGATACTCGGAGGCCATTCGAGCGAACGCGGCGGGCCCTCGGGCGCCGCGGCCCGCCGTCTCGCCTCGCCCCACAGATCGCGCGTGCCGATCTCGTCTGCGAGTGAGAACCGTTCCTTCAGCTCAGTCATCTCCGTCCTCCAGCAGGTCCCGCAGGCGCTTCCGTGCCCGGTGGACGTGCACGCCGACGGCCGAGATCGACGAGCCGAGCGCCTTCGCGATCTCGCGGTGCGACCACCCGGCGTAGTCCGCGAGCACGACCGACGCGCGTTGCTTCGGCGGGAGCAGCGCGATGGCCCGCCAGAGATCGAGGATCGGATCCGGCAGACCGACCGGCGCCTCGTCCGTGAAGGTGTCCACTCGCCCTCGCTCCTTCAGCTCGCCCGCCGCCAGACGGAACGCCACCCGCCACACCCACGCGGCGGGGTCGCGGAGCGCTCGACCCCGTCTCAGGGCCTGTGCGAACGCCTCGGCGACCGCGTCGTCCGCCACTTCCCGACTCCCCGAGCTGAGGAACACGGCGCGCCAGATGCGATCGCCCTGCTCTCGGTACACACGCTCGAGTCGCCGCTCAACGCTCTCGGGTTCCGAAGGGTCGCCGTCGACGTCCGTCTCCACGGCTTCATCCTGCACGTCGAGTGAACAGGACCCGAGACCCGCGGGTTCCTTAACAGGCCGGAAAGGAAACAGGCCGGAAGGGCGGCCCGCTCAGCGGGTGACGAAGTTCACGAGCTTCGGCGCGCGGACGATCTCCTTCGTGACCTCGCGATCGCCGATCGCGCGCTGCGCGTTCTCCGAGGCGTGCGCCAACTCGAGCACGCGCGCACCGTCCGTGTCGGCGGGCACCTCGATCTTGTCGCGGACCTTCCCGTCCACCTGGACGATCAAGGTCACCGCGTCCTCCGCGGCCAGCGCCTCGTCGTGCGAGGGCCACCGCGACAGGTGCACCGACTCCTCGTGGCCGAGCACCTCACGCCAGAGCTCCTCCGCGGCGAACGGCGCGAACGGCGCGAGCATCTGCGCGAGCGCTTCGGCGGCCCCTCGCGCCCCTCCTCCGGCATCGAGCGCGGTCCGCATCTCGTTCGTGAGGACCATGAGCTTCGAG
>JAJNBA010000052.1 GCA_021155985.1 Actinomycetes bacterium | reverse complement strand
CGCGCTCCGCGAAGAGTTCCAGACCCAACTGGCCGAGGCCGAGACCCGGCATGCGGCGGAGCTCGCCAAGACCGAGAAGGAGTACGAGGATCGCGTGACGGCCGTCGCCAAGGGCGCGGAAGAGGCCAGCGCTCGCGTCGCCGCCGCCGGCGCCGACCTGGAAGCGGCGCGGGCGGAATCGGAGGCGCGGGTCGTCGACCTCGCGAGCGCTCGCGCGGAGCTCGAGGCGGCCCATGACCGTATCGCGCTCCTGCAGCAGGGGCTGTCCGAGCGCCAGGGTGCCTTCGACGGTGCGGCGAACGAAGTCCGTCGGGCCCAGGAGGATCGCCACGCGCTCGCCGAGGAGATCGCGAAGCTCAAGGCCGCGCTGGACAAGGCGCAGTCGGAGCTCGCGTCGGAGCGCGCGACCCGGGTGGCGCTCGAGAGCTCCGACGCGCTGACCCAGGAAGAGACGGCCCGCCTCGCCGAGCGGGCCGAGCGCCTCGCCGCCGAGCTCGAAGCCGCGACGCAGGCGAACACCGAGACGAATCGCCGCCTCCAGGAGATGGAGGCGAGGCGAGCGCTGGAGGTCGCCGAGGACGAAGGTCGCGCGCACCTCGACGAGCTGCTGACGGCGACCCAACAGCGGCTCGCCGGGCAGAGCGAGAAGCTGATCGCCGCGGAGGAGCGGGTCCGAGAGATGGAGCGGCAGGCAGTGCTCGACGCCGAACGGCTCGAGGAGCTCCAGGCGAAGCTCCGACAGCACCAGATGGCCGACCAGATGCGCGAGCTCCAGGGCCCGAAGCACGAGCATCGGGAGACCGATGACGGGGCGCCCGCGGAGGATCGTCGGATGTCGACACCCTTCCTGAAGGAGATGTCGATGGACGCGCAGAAGACGATCTCGCGGATGATCGGGGTGACGCAGCTCCTCAAACACAAGCCGGGCGCCAAGGAACAGGCACAGCTCGTCCAACAACTGAACGCGCATGCCCGCCGACTCGACAACACGATCCGCGACCTGTCCGACATCGACTCCCTCGTGACCGGCACGATCGCGCTCGAGTGGCGGAACACGGACCTCGAATCGCTGATGCGCCGCGTCGTGGACGAATCGGGCATCGCGACGGACCAGGACGTGCGGGTGGAGGCGGAGCCCGTCACCATCTCGGTCGATCGCACGAGGACCGAGCAGATCCTGCTCGGCCTGCTCGGGGGTGTCGCCGACCGCACACCCGCCGGCAAGACGATCACGGTGCGCCTCCTCCACGAACGGGGTGGGGCACTCATCGTCGTCGAGGACGCGGAGGCCTCATCCGAGACCTCCCTCAGCCCCATGGTGCGCCGGCTCGCAGAGGTGCAGGGCGGGTGGGCCAAGATCGAACCCCGCGAGGGTGGCGGCTCCTCGTTCACGGTGTTCCTCCCGGCGGGCGGGGCGGCCGGCCCGGACCCGTCGGAGCACACGGAGGAGGAGTCCGCCCCCGAGCCCGTCGCGGACGAGGTGGAACACGACCCCAACCATTGGGTGAAGGCCGAGCAGGCACTCGTCCGCGAGCTGCGTCAGCTCTCGCAGGGCAAGGCGAAGTAGCCGCTACGCCGTCCGCAGGACGAGCGCGTCTCCCTGTCCCCCGCCGCCGCAGATCGCGGCGCCCCCGAGGTCGACCCCGCGCCGCCGCATCTCCATCACCAGGGTGAGGACGATCCGCGCGCCCGAGGAGCCGATCGGATGTCCGAGGGCGATCGCTCCCCCGTTCACGTTCACGATCTCGTCGTCGACGCCGAGCAGCCGGGCGGAGTGGATCGGCACCGAGGCGAACGCCTCGTTGATCTCGACGAGACCGAGGGCCGAGGCCGCCAGGCCCGACCTCTTCAACGCCCGCTCCAGCGCCATCGCCGGGACCGTCTGCAGCGACGGATAGCGATCGGACGACATGCCGTAGGCCACGATCTCGGCGAGCGGCGTCACCCCCAGTTCCTCCGCGCGCTCAACGCTCATCACCACGACCGCGCTGGCACCGTCGGAGATCTGGGAGGCGTTCCCCGCGGTGATCGTGCCGTCGGTACGGAACGCGGGCCGCAGTCCCGCGAGCGACTCCGGCGACGTGTCGGGTCGGATCCCTTCGTCGCGCTCGACCGTCACCGAGGCTCCCCGAGGCTGCGGGACCTCGACGGGCACGACCTCCTCCGCCATCCTTCCGGACTCCCATGCCGCGTGCGCGCGCCGGTGCGAGCGTGCCGCCCACGCATCCTGCTCCTCCCGGGTCAGACCGAGCTCCGTCCCCACCTCGTCCGCGCCCTCACCCATGTGGTGATCGAGGAACGACGACCAGAGGCCGTCGTGGATCATCGAGTCGACCAGCTCCGTGTCACCGAGTCGCACGCCCTCCCGACCCTTCGGGAGGACGAACGGGGCGTTCGTCATCGACTCCATCCCGCCGGCGACCGCCACCTCGATCTCGCCCCCCCGGATCATCTGATCCGCCATCGCGATCGCCGACATCCCCGACAAACAGACCTTGTTGATCGTGATCGCGGGGACGTCCTTCGGCAGGCCGCCTCCGATCGACGCTTGGAGCGACGTGATCTGGCCGGCTCCGGCCTGCAGGACGTGACCCAGGATCGTGTAGTCGACCTGCTCGCCGGCGATGCCGGCGCGCTCGACGGCGGCGCGGACCGCGTGCGCCCCGAGCTCGACCGCCCGGAGCTCCGAGAACGCGCCCCGGAACTTCCCGGTCGGCGTCCGCGCGCCCGCGACGATCACGGATCGGGTGGACGGGCTCACGGACCGAGTCTACGGCGGACGGCCGTGGACGCGGCCAACGTCGAGGGATCGGAGCGGAGGATCAGGCGCGGGCGGCGAGCGCCTCGTGGATCACCGCGAGGATCTCGCCGCGGATGAGCTCGTCGCGCTCCACGAGCGCTTGCACGAGGGCCGAGTGGACGTCGCGGTTCTCCGAGAGCACTTCCAGCACCCGCTCCTTCTGCGCCGTGAGGATGTCCTCGACGCTCTGCTTACCGCGTTCGTCGGCCAGGACCTTGGCCACGAGGTTCGCGCCGCCGATCGGGCCGTGCGAGACCGCATCGAAGGAGATCAGGGAGCCGGCCATGCCGAACGATCCCACCATCTGGGCCGCCAGCTGGGTGGCCATCATCAGGTCGCTCGCGGGTCCGGTCCCCGACTCTCCGATGACCAGCTCCTCGGCGGCGAGACCGCCGAGCGCGATCGCGATGCCGGATTCGATCTCGGTCCTGCTCCGCGTGAACCGTTCCTCCTCGTCGCCGTGCGCGAGCAATCCGAGGGACCCGCGGCGCTTGATGATCGAGAGGACCTCGAGACGTCGGTTCTGCCCGAGGAAGTGGGCGACGACCGCGTGGCCGGCCTCGTGCACCGCCACCGAGCGCCGATCGTTCTCGGTGTAGATCACCGCCTGCTTCAGGCCGATCTCCTCGGCGAACTTCGCCTCCATCACATCGTCGAAGTTCATCTCGCGACGCCCGTCGCGCAGCGCGACGAGCAGTGACTCGTCGAACAGGTGCTCGATCATCACCGGCGTGTACGCGAAGCACTCGTGCGCGATCCGCGACCGAACTTCCGGATCGTCCAGCTGCTCGTGATGCTTCTTCCGCCCGAGGAAGTAGTCGATCAGGTCTTCTCGCTCGCTCTGCGTCGGCAGATCGAAGTACAGCCGCCGATCGAACCGCCCCGGCCGCATCAGTGCCGGGTCGAGCACGTCGGCTCGGTTCGTCGCGGCGATCAGCAGCAGGTTGTGGTACTCGGGCCCGAGCATCTTGAACTGCCAGTTCGTGGGGAGGTAGCCGTTCAGCCACGCGAGGATCTTGCCGCGGATCCTCGTCCGGAGACGAGGCTGATCGAACGACTGCATCTGGATCAGCAGCTCGTTCACCATCCCGCTCTCCGCCGGGCCGAGGAAGTGGCTGACGCTCCGATCCATGGCGACGGGCGTGGCCGCGCTCACGCGATCCCTCGACGCGGCGATCGCGTCGATCTCCTCGATGAAGCCGATCGCGCCCCCTTCCTTGCGCGCGGCTTTCCGGAGTGCCTTGAAGAACGATCGGATGCGGTACGCCGTCATGCCCTGGAACATCGACGTCATCGAGCTGGCCGAGATGAACAGGAACGGGACCCCCGCCTGTTTCGCCATCGCCTTCGCGAGATAGGTCTTGCCCGTCCCGGGGGGTCCCTCGAACAGGATCCCCCTCCGGGGTGTACCGCCGAGCTCGTCCCGGAACGTCCCGTAGCCGAGGAAGACGTCGAGGGTGCGGATCACCTCGTCCACTTGGAGGTTCAACCCCGTCACGTCGGTGAGCCCTACCTCGACCTGTTCTGGGTAGACCGTGATGTGAGGGGAGCGCCCCGTCATGAGGGGCAGCGCGATCATCAGTCCGATCGCGATGATCAGCAGACCTCCCGGGAGGTAGATCTCCCATGGGAAACCGTCCGGGATCGTCGGGAGCCTGAGGGGTCGGCCCGAGGAGTAGCGCCACCAGAGGTAGGCGTCCAGCGAGGTCACGATCAGGATGGCCCGGATGAGCCGCTTCCGCTTGGTCCGCTCCCGCTGACGGAAGACGTCGGCGCGCCCGGCGCGGAGCGTGCTCGAGCCCGCGATGAGGGCTGCCGCCGCCGCGCTGTGGTTCTTCTCCGTCACCGTTCCTCCGAGATGCGCCGTGCGGGATGCCTTCTGGGCCATGGTCGGATAGCCACCGTATACCCTTCATCCTCACCCGTGAATCCGACCTTCGGCCCAGATGGGGGACGCCACCCTGGGCCGAAAGTCGCAGCCGAGGGTCGCTGAACCTCGGCTATCGTTCGGCCGTGGCCCGGACGAAGCAGCCCCCCATCAGCACGGAGGACCGGAGCATCGTGGGCGCGCTGCTCCGCGATCTCCGGAAGGCGGCGGGGTACCGATCGGTCGATGCCGCGGCCGCCGAGGATGCCGCCCCGTCATCCCGACAGACGATCTACGCCTACGAGCGGGGCGGGCTCACACCGTCGCTGATCCAGTTCCTCGACCTCGTGGAGTTCTACGTGTTGCGCGCGCCCCATCGGGACGGCGCGAAACCCGACGAGGACCTTCGTGCGCAAGGCATCGCGGCCGTCTCCCGGGCATTGGTACTTCCTCTGTACCACGTGGCGGCCGCGCAGGATCTGATCGCGCGGATGCAGCCGAGGATGCGGAGGAAGCCGTGATCCTCGATATCGACCACGTGGGCATCGCGGTCGACGATCTGGAGGGGTCCGTCGAGCGCTATCGACGCACGCTGGGCGTCGAACCCTCTCATCGGGAGCGTGTGGAGGATCAGGGTGTCGAAGAGGTCCTCTTCCCGGCGGGAGCGTCCTTCATCCAGCTGCTCGGATCGTTGGGCGCGGACACGCCGGTGGGCAGGTTCCTCGCGACGCGTGGCCCCGGCGTGCATCACGTGGCCTATCGCGTCGACGACGTCGCAGCGTCGCTCGCTCGGCTCCGGGGCGAGGGCGTGCGTCTCGTGGACGAGGTGCCGAGGCGGGGTTCACGCGACACCCTGATCGCGTTCGTCCATCCGAAGGAGATGGGCGGCGTGCTCATCGAGTTGGTGCAGATCGCCGGCTAGTCCGCGCCGGTCTCACCGGGTGGCGCGCCGACCAAGACGGCGACGTTCCCCTCCGGCAGGGCTCCGTCCGCCATCAGTTGATGCGCGAGGCCGGTCTCCTCATAGGGGTACGTGTGACCGAGCGTGGCGCGGATCTTGCCTTCGCGCACCAGGTCGTTGAACGCCGCCGCCTGCTCGTCGTTGAAGAGGTGGGAGCCCTGGTAGCGCTTCTGGAGGTACCAGAGGTAGCGGACGTCGATCACCGTGTCGTAGCCCGTGGTCCCCGCGCAGATCACGATCATCCCGCCGCGGTCGCACACGAAGTTCGACGTGGGGATCGTGTCCTGTCCGGGGTGCTCGAAGACGATCCGGGGGCTCACCTTCTCTCCCACCGCTTCCCAGATCGCCTTGCCGAACCCCTTCGCCCCGGCGAGCCAGGTGGTCCAGTCCGGCGAATCCCAGGCGGGCGGCACGCCCCAATGCGTGAAGTCCTTGCGGTTGACGGTTCCGACCGCGCCCAGCCGTCGGCAGTGCTCGGCTTTCTCCTCCGAGGAGACGACCGCGACCGGGCGCCCTCCCGCCAGCGCCACGAGCTGGATCGCGAGAGAGCCGAGCCCGCCGGCCCCACCCCACACGAGCACGACGTCGCCCGGCTCCACGGTGTGCGGGGGCCATCCGTGCAGCATCCGGTACGCGGTGGCCCCCGTGAGGGTGGGCGCGGCCGCCTCGTCCCACGAGAGCCCCTCGGCCTTCGGGAGGCACTGATGCGCCTGCACCTTCGTGAACTGCGCCATCGACCCCCAGCACGTGTCGTACCCCCACACGCGGAAGGTCGGCGCCAGACCCGGATCGTTCCCGTCGACGACCCACGCGTCGGCCGGATCCCATTGTCCCGCGTGAAGGACCACGTGGTCGCCGACCGCGACACCGGTGACATCCGAGCCGAGGGCGTAGACGATCCCCGACGCGTCGGAGCCGACGATGTGGAAGTCCGTCGGCTCTCCCCAGCGAGCCTGCGTCTTCGTCACGTCGACGGGCACGCCCCGAGCCGCCCAGACGTTGTTGAAGTTCACTCCGGCCGCCATCACCAGGACGAGCGCGTCCGTCGGGCCGAGCTCGGGGACGTCGATCACCTCGTCGCGGATCGCCTCCACCGGTTCCCCGAACCGGTCCGGGCGGACGAGCTGCGCGTGCATCCGGGCAGGTACCTCTCCGAGGGGAGGGATCTCCCCGATCTCGTACAGATCCTTCGTCATCGGGTCCTTTCGAGTGCTCGACACGCCGAGAGAGCGCCGGAACCCTAGCAACGCCGGAGCGGTCGGGGGTCCACCTGAGACGATGGGGGCATGGACAGCCTCCAGGGTCACCTCCTGATCGCGGGCTCAGGTCTGTGGGATCCCAACTTCCGGAGGACCGTCGTGCTGATCGGTCACCACGACGAGGACGGCGCCGTGGGCGTCGTCTTGAACCAGCCCCTCGAGACCACCGTGGAGGAAGCGGCTCCACCGCTCTCCCCACTGGTCCCGCCGGGTGAATCGTTGTTCCGAGGCGGGCCGGTGCAACCTGAGGCGGCCGTGGTGCTCGCCGATTTCGAGGATCCCGAGCGCGCCGGCGTCCTCGCGCTGGACACGATCGGCTTCCTCCCGGAGGAGAGCGATACCGAGTGGCTGGGTGGGCTTCGCCGGGCTCGTGTGTTCGCCGGCTACGCGGGCTGGAGCGCGGGGCAGCTGGAGGCCGAGATGGCGGACGACGCCTGGCACGCCGCACCGGCGGTGCCGGGCGACGTCTTCACCCACGACCCCGAAGGCTTGTGGTCGACGGCCGTGGGTCGCCTGGGCCCGGATTTCCGTCTCCTCTCCACCATGCCGGTGGATCCGACCCTGAACTAGGCGGAGCGCGGTTCGGCGCTGGGGCAGACCAGCACCCGCGGGCACCAGCCGCACCACGACCCAGGGGTGAGCGTGGCCTCACGCCCGCCGAGGAGCGCACCGGCCGAACGGGCAGCGGCGACGACGCGGTCCGCGGTATGGAAGAGCGTCTCCTCTGCGACCTCCTCCGCCTGCCACTCGCCGGAGTCCAGGAACAGTGACGCGACGCGATAGGGCGGAACCCCGAACCGGAGGGTCATCAGCAAGGCATAGAAGCGCATGTCCTCCGCGTACTCCGGCCAAGCGCCGCCGGTCTTCAGGTCGACCGCCAGCCGCGTCGCTCGACTCGGTTCCAGCCGGTCCGGGACGCCGAGCACGAGATCGATCTTCCCGGACAGGGTGAGATCGCCGCCGAGGAGTTGCGCTTTCACCGGGAGCTCCGTGACCGGCGCCATCTCGCGGCGGAGCTCGCGCAGCGGCGGGAACGAACCTTGGAACAGGGTGACCTTCCGGACGACCTCCATCAGCAACTCGTCCTGTTCGGGGGCCGTGCGTCCCCGCCAGTACTCGTCGAATCGCTCTTCCCGCTCCGCCAACCGCTCGGCCGCGGTGACGGCGATCGCGTGCGGTTCCAGCCCGTCGCGCGATCCGACATCCACCTCGATCGCCTTGTGGACGAGGACCCCAGCGGCGGTGTGGACGGAATGCTCGAACGGTGGATCCTCTCCCTCGAGCCGGGCAGCGAAACGCCCTTCGCAGCGAGCGAGCTGGTTCAGGGCTTCCTTCCCAAGCCAGAGCGGCTCCCGGAGCTCGAGCTCACGCACCGCCCCCTCGATCCGGTCGACGAGGCGCTGGCGGAGATCCGCAGCGAAGACGGGGCGCTCCGCGGTGCCGATCAACCGATCCAGGGTGCGCCGCTGCGGATCGGTGAGGAGCATCGCATCATGGTAGGCACCGAGACCGACATGACCGAGCACCCGGACGACATCCTTCGGGCCCTCGCGGATCCGGATCGGCTCCGGATCGCCGGAGCCCTGGCGTCGGGCGAGGCCGCGGCCGCGACCCTGGCCGAGACGCTCGACCTGCCCCTGGCGCGCGTGCGCCGGCACCTCACCCGGCTCGCCGACGCCGGGATCGCTCGCCTGCAACCCGACCGCCGCACGTACCGACTCGACACCGAGACCCTGCGATGGGCGGCGGAGCAGGTCGGGCCGCCCCGCGACGCGGGGATCGCGCTCGGTGCGGCGAACGAGGACGAGGAGGCGGTGCTCCGTGCCTTCTTCCGAGACGGGCGCCTCATCGAGGTCCCGACGAAGGCGTCGAAGCGACGCATCGTCCTGGAGCGGATCGCCCTCGAGTTCGAGCCCGGCGCCCGGTACGACGAGCGCGAGGTGAACGCGATCGTCGGGGCGTTCTTCAACGACCACGCCTCCCTCCGCAGGTATCTCGTCGACGAGGGGTTCCTCGACCGCGCGGCAGGCACCTACTGGCGGGTGGGGGGTCGCCTGGACGTTTGAGCCTGGGTGACACGGGTTCTCGCGAGGGGTAGGGTCGCGGAAGAGCCGCCGAGCGGGGCCTTCCCATCGGCGGTTCGGCACGTAGACGACCGAGATGATGCGTTGACGCGGTCCAGCTCTGCCGCCACGATGCTCCTGCTCCTCGCGGGGATCCTCCTCGGACCCACGTCGGCGGCCGCCCACCACCTCCCCGGTCCGTGTGACTTCCATCGCTTCGACGGCGAATCGGACAAGCGTTCTCGCGACGCAGGATCACCTGCGCCGTGGAACGGTTCGGTCCGGTCCCCGGAGGCGGTGCCCGGGCTATCTGCATCGCAAGGCGCGAGAGCGGTCTCGACCCGTCCGCCACCTCGTCGCCGACGGGCCGGTACCGCGGCCTCTACCAGCACGACCGCGACCTGTGGCCCGCGCGCTACGACCGGTACGCCCTGCTCGCCTGGGAGCTGTCGAGGCGCGCGCTCGACGGCCGGACGAACGGATCGTGACGATCCGGATGGTCGTCGACCACGGGACGTGGATCGCCGTCGGGCTGGCCCCGGAAGGAGTGCTGAGCGGAGAGCGGTGAACGGTCACGCCCCTGGCCCCCACTGCACCGGGAGCCGCCGGGCACAGGACGGGAGCATAGACTCGGCCCCATGGCCACCACGGACAAGGACGTCGAGACCGCGAAGACGATCACCGTCGAGGAACGGATCGATGAGCTCCGCAAGCGCAGGAAGGCCGCCCTCACGCCCGGAGGCAGGGACGCGGCGAAGAAGCAGCACGAACGCGGCAAGCTGACCGCCCGCGAACGCGTCGAGCTGCTGATGGACCGAGGCTCCTTCGTGGAGACCGATCCGCTGGCCGTGCATCGGGCGCACGACTTCGGGATGGATCGCAAGCGCCCGCCCGGCGACGGCGTCGTCACCGGGTACGGGACCGTCGACGGTCGGAAGGTCTTCGTGGCGTCCCAGGACTTCGCCGTGTTCGGCGGGTCGATGGGCGAGGTACATGCGCAGAAGGTGTGCAAGGTGATGGACCTCGCGATCTCCACCGGCGCGCCGTTCGTCCAGATCAACGACTCGGGCGGAGCGCGGATCCAGGAGGGCGCGGCCTCGCTCGCCGGTTACGGGTTCATCTTCGAACGGAACGTGCGCGCGAGCGGTGTGATCCCGCAGATCTCGGTGATCATGGGCCCGTGCGCCGGCGGGGCGGTGTACTCGCCGGCGATCACCGACTTCACGTTCATGGTGAAAGAGACCTCGCACATGTTCATCACCGGCCCCGACGTGATCAAGACGGTCACCGGCGAAGAGGTGACGTTCGAGGAGCTCGGAGGGGCGATGACGCATGCGACGAAGTCCGGTGTGGCGTCGCTGATCGGCGAGGACGACGAGGACGTGCTGAACCGGGTCCGGTACCTCCTGTCGTTCCTGCCGTCCAACAACCTCGAGGATCCGCCGGCCTACGCCACGACGGACGACCCGGAGCGGATGGACGACGGCCTCACCCACGTGGTGCCGGACCGGGCCAAGGAGCCCTACGACATGCACGAGGTGATCCGGCGCGTGGTCGACGACGGCGAGTTCCTGGAGATCTTCCCGCTCTGGGCGATGACCATCGTCACCGGCTTCGCACGCCTCGACGGGCACACCATCGGGATCGTCGCCAATCAGCCGAAGGTGAACGCGGGCACGCTCGACATCGACGCGTCCGAGAAGGCGTCTCGCTTCGTCCGGTTCTGCGATTCCTTCAACATCCCGATCCTCACGTTCGTCGACGTGCCCGGCTTCCTCCCCGGGACCCAGCAGGAATTCGGCGGGATCATCCGGCACGGGGCGAAGCTGCTCTACGCCTTCGCCGAGGCGACCGTCCCGCGCATGACGGTCATCACGAAGAAGGCTTACGGCGGCGCCTACCTCGTGATGAACTCCAAGCATCTGCGCGCCGACGTCTCGTTCGCCTGGCCCACGGCCGAGATCGCCGTCATGGGGGCGGAGGGCGCCGTGAACGTCGTCTTCCGCAGAGAGATCGAGAAGGCCACCGATCCCGAAGCCCGCCGGCAGGAGCTGATCGAGGAGTACCGTTCGAAGTTCTCGATCCCCTACGCCGCCGCGGAGCGCGGCTTCATCGACGACGTCATCGAGCCGGCCGAGACGCGGCCCCGGTTGATCAGAGCGCTCCGGATGCTGTCCACGAAACGCGAGACGATCCCCGCGCGCAAGCACGGGAACATCCCCCTCTAGGAGAGGCATGGTGCTTGCATGACCGGTGTTCGAGCATGAACGGCACGAGCGACGGACGGCGCTTCGAGATCCCCGAAGGGGTCACGCCCGAGGAGGAGCGGGCGATCCTGATGGCGCTCGAGCGCTACTTTTCCGCCGAGAACCCTAAGCCCGCGCCGTGGGTCCTGCAGGGACGCATCGACGCGACGGGATTCGGCGCGCTACAGGTCAGGAGGTTCGCGCGCGAGCCCTGGCACGGGCAGTGGGTGGAGTTCGCGCGCAAAGGGGTTCCTCCCGTCAACGGTCGCGGCGACGTCCGTTGACCTCCGTGGCCTGAGCGCGGTGGGCGCCACCAGGCACGCCGGGACCGCGACCCTCGACGACGCCGTCGCGATCTTCGAAGCGGAGGGGTGCTCGGCTCCCCGCTCTTGGAGGAACGCGGCGGGGGATCGCTACGGACGGCACGACCACCCCTTCCACAAGGTGCTGTTCTGCCTATCCGGCTCGATCGTGTTCCACGCCGACGACGGGGACGTCGAGCTCACGGCAGGCGATCGCCTCGACCTCGAGCCCGGGACCGCGCATGCGGCGACCGTCGGTCCGGATGGATGCGGATGCGTGGAGGCCTCCCGGTGACGGAGCCTCAGGCGTCGTAGAAGCCGCCGCCGGTCTTCTTCCCCAGCTTCCCCTTCGCCACGAGGTCGCGGAGGAGCGCCGGCGCCTCGTAGCGAGGGTCCCCCGGGAACGCCTCGCGGAGGACCTCGCCGATCGCGAGCAGCGTGTCGAGCCCGATCAGGTCCGAGAGGGTGAGCGGCCCCATCGGATGGGCGAGCCCGAGCCGCATCGCGGTGTCGATGTCCTCGCGGCTGGCAAAGCCCGACGCGTAGAGGCGGATCGCGTCGAACAGGTAGGGGATCAGCAGCCGGTTCACGATGAAGCCGGCCTCGTCACCGGACCGGACGCATGTCTTGCCCAGCACGTGGGTCCCGAAGGCCCGGACGAGCTCGTACGTCTCCTCGCTCGTGTCGGTGGACGGCGTGAGCTCGAGGAGGGCCATCACCGGTGGTGGATTGAAGAAGTGCATCCCGATCACGTCGTCGGGGCGCCCGCTGGCGGCCCCGAGCTCCCGGATCGGGATCGACGAGGTGTTGGAGGCCAGGACGATCTCCGCACGTGTTCGCCGGCCCAGCTCCGCGAAGATCGCCGCCTTCGCATCCCGATCCTCCGTCGCGGCCTCGATCACGAGATCGACGTCTCCGAGGGCGCCCAGGTCGGTGGCGGCGTCGATCCGTCCCAAGAGGTCCCCGGCCGCGGCCGCGTCGAGCTTCCCGCGCTCCACGGCTTTCGCGACCGACCGCTCCACGCGGCCGCGGCCGGCCGCTACGAGCTCGTCGGAGCCCTCGGTGAACGTCACGCGGAGCCCGGCGCGGGCACAGACCTCGACGATGCCCGACCCCATCAGACCCGCGCCCACCACGCCCACGTGTCGGATGTCCTCGGCTCGCATCGGCTCCAGGATAGGAAACGAGGCGGAGCTAGCCGCAGGCCTGGAGCAGCAAGGGGTAGGGGTTGATCGCGTCCTCGATCACGCCGTATCCGTAGACGCTCCGGTACCAGGCGCCCGGCATCGTGTGCGGGTGGAACTCGAAGTGGTCGTGCGGCGTGGTGCTCGAACCGGTGTTCCCGACGAAGCCGATCACCTCGCCGGCCGAGACCGCGCCGTTCGAGTTGCTCGAGTACTCATAGAGGTGCGCGTTGTACGCCGTGCCGTGCGATCCCACCACGAACACCACGTTCCCGCCCAGGCCGTTCGAGCTCGTGAACGCCTGACCGTCGAACGGGGCGAGGATCGCGGTCCCCTGCGGCGCGACGATGTCGACCCCCTTGTGGAGGTGATAGCCGCCCGCGTATCGAGGAGCCCCGAACCCGTCGCCGTAGGCCCTCGGCTGTTGGACCGGACAGACCTCGAAGACATGGTCGAAGGGTGCGAGCGAGCCTCCGCGCCACTCCCGGCCCCCGAGGGCATCGCCGATCGGGGCCTGCTGCTCGGCGCGCCAGTCCTCGTAGCTCTGCTGGGTGCGCTTGAACGCCCGCTCCGCGACGGTGAGCAGCTGCTCATGTGTGGAGAGCAGGCCCTGCTGCTCGTCGAAGAGCGCGACCACCTCGGCCTGCTCTGCCCGCGCACGCTCGAGCTCCCGAACCTTGCGCAACTGTTCCTCCTCGAGCTCCGCCTCGAGCGCGACGAGCCGGTTCTTCTCGTTCGCCACCTTCACCGCGAGCTCGGCGTCCGCCTGAGCGAGCGCATCCACGTAGGCGATCCGGTCGGTGAGATCCGCGACGTTCTGAGCGTTCAAGAGGAAGTCGATGCTTGAGGCGGGGCCGGTCATGTACGCGGCTGCCGCTCGTTCGTTCAGGCGGGTCGAGACACGCTCGTAGCTCGCCCGCGTGCGGTCGAGCTCCTCCTGGGTCCGGACCAGCTCGGCCGTGACCTGCTCGACCGCCGCCTCGCGACGCTCCACCCTCGCCGTCGCCGCGTTCAGCTGCACTTGGGTGGCTGCGAGCTGGCGCTGGATACCACTCAGCTTGTCCTCGATGCTCTCGAGCCGCGCCCGCGCCCGCTCGACGTCCTGCTTCGACGGCGCGGCCCCGGCCACCGTCGTGACCAGGGACACCATGCCGAGCAGCGCCGCCACCACGGCGACGCGGGTCGATCGGGGGAAGCGTCGAACGGTCTCGGTCATCTCGTGCGTGCTCCCGGCCCGGGGGAAGGAAGGCGGACCGGCCGCAACAGGGTCGCAAGTCCCCGGACCCCTTGCAACCATCCTCGGGATGGGTCGGCGGGCGCTTGAGGTCGGAATCGCTCTCGAGGCCCGTACCCGATCAGCTGCAGGGGTTCCTGTCTGGTGCTGCGGAAGTCGCGAACCGCGCGACCCAGGAACCTCCCATCCGTGCCCTCGGAGACACGATGCCTCGTTGCGGAGAGGCCATCTGGCCTCCTCGCCGGGTCACGTCAGCCGAGGAGCCTGCGCTTCTGTGCCTGGAACTCCTCCTCCGTGAGGACGCCGCGCGCTCGGAGGTCGGCGAGCCGCTCGAGCTCCGACGTGGACGAGTGCGACGATCGGCCGTCGCTGCCACGCATCATGCGCTGCTGGTTCAGCTCGCCCTGGTGATAGATCGTCTTCTGGACCTCTTCGGGTTTGCGGATGTGATCGAAGACCTGGCGGCCCGCCTCGGACGCCGACTGCACCACGAGCGTCCCGGCTCCGATGATGCGATCGATGACGCCTTGCTCGAACCGCACGTCGTTGATCGCCTCCAGCGGCACCTCCATCGAATACTTCGCGATGAAGCCCCGCCGATGGATGATCCGGTCGCTCGTGACCACGAAGTGCGACGTCAGCCAGTCCACCAACTTGCGGACCGGGTACGCGAGCAGGAACAGGCCCCCCGCGATCCCCACCACGGTGTCGAGGATGTCCTCGTCGAACGCGTCGTAGAGGACGAGCATGACCGCGAAGGTCGCGAGCGTCGCGATCGCGGGCATGATCAGGGCGATCCAATGCGGGCGGAGGTCCATGACCAGTTCCTCGCCCTCGATCAGCAACCGGGTCGGGAACGCCATGCGCGGAACCTAGCGCGAGGGGCGCCGGGCTCGCAAGCCGGGCATCCGTCAGCCCGTCGCGACGTCGAGGTGCTCGACCTCGCCGAAGGCCACTCGCGCGGGACCGACGTCCGTGTCGATGAGCAGCGCGCCCGTGTCGTCGATGTCGACCGCCACCCCACGAGCGACATCGCCGTCGACGGTGGTGGCCTCGACGCGGCGGCCGAGGGTCAGGGAGACGGCTCGCCACCGGGGCAGGATCTCGTCGGCGGACGCCCCGAGCATCGACGAGCATCGACGGAGGAAGTTCGCGAGGAGGGTCTCCACGTCCACGTCGCCGATCGCCCCAGCCCCCGGAACGCCCTCGGGCATGTCGACGTTCACGCCGATCCCCACGACGACGTGCGCGATGGCTTCGGCCGAGACCTGCGCTTCACCGAGGATCCCGCCGATCTTCGCGTCGTCGGCCATGAGGTCGTTGGGCCACTTGCACCGGATCTCCACGCCCGCGATCTCCGAGATCGCTTCCGCCATCGCCGCCCCCACCGCGAGCGACACGAGTCCGACCCGGTCCGGCGGCCAATCGGGCCTGAGCACGAGGCTGCACAGCAGCGCCGACCCGGGTCGGTCCCGCCAGACGCGTCCGTGCCGGCCCCGTCCGGCCGTCTGATGCGCGGCGGCCACGAGCGTCCATGACGGCGCTCCCTCGGCCGCCAGCACCAGCGCCGTCGCGTTCGTCGACTCGGTCACGTCGTCCCAGCGGACGGGGGCCGACACGACCTCGACGCTATATCGTGGCGCCACATGGCGCGGAAGCAGAAGCTCCTGATCGCCAACCGCGGCGAGATCGCCATCCGGATCGCTCGGACGTGTCGCGACCTCGGCATCGCCACGGTGGCCGTCTATTCCGACGCCGACCGTGACGCGCTCCACGTCGAGATCGCCGACGAGTCCTTCCGGATCGGACCGGGGCTGGCATCCTCGTCCTATCTCGCGATCGAGCGGGTCATGGAGGTCGCCGTGAAGTCGAAGGCGACGCTCGTGCATCCCGGGTACGGCTTCCTCGCGGAACGGGCGGCGTTCGCGGAGGCGGTCGAGGACACAGGGCTCGCGTTCGTCGGGCCACCCTCTCGGGTGATCGCGACGATGGGCGACAAGGCCGCCGCCCGGCGGGTCGCCGACGCCGCGGGCATGCCCATCGTCCCGGGGACGCGCGAGCCCGTGGACCTCGCACAGGCGAAGAAGCAGGCCGCCCGGATCGGGTTCCCCCTCATGGTGAAGGCAGCGTTCGGCGGAGGCGGCAAGGGCATGCACGTCGTGCGCGACGCCGACCATCTCGAGGAGTCCCTCAAGCGCGCGGCGCGTGAGGCGAAGTCGTATTTCGGACGGCCCGAGGTGTTCCTCGAGCGCTACGTCGACCGGGCCCACCACGTGGAGGCCCAGATCATGGCCGATGCGCACGGCAACGTGTTCTTCCTGGGTGAACGCGACTGCTCCGTGCAGCGCCGTCACCAGAAGCTGATCGAGGAGACGCCGTCCCCGCTGTTCGACGAGAAGATCCGAGAGCGCTTCGCCGAGGCGACGACGACGCTGGCCAGGGAAGCCGGGTACGTGAACGCCGGCACGGTCGAGTGCGTGATGGACGAGGACGGGGACTTCTACTTCCTGGAGATGAACACCCGGCTCCAGGTCGAGCACACCGTGACGGAGATGGTGACGGGCCTCGATCTGGTGGCGCTCCAGATCCGCGTGGCGCTCGGCGAGGAGCTGGAACTCGACCCCGCTCCGCGCGGGGCCTCGATCCAGTGCCGCATCAACGCCGAGGACCCCGGCAGGAACTTCCTGCCCGGGCCGGGCCGGGTCACCAGGTATCGGGAGCCGGCGGGCCCGTTCGTACGGGTCGATTCCGGCATCGAGCAAGGCCGGGAGATCCCCGGCGACTACGACTCGATGTTCGCCAAGCTGATCGTCTCCGGACACGACCGCGACACGGCCCGGGTGCGGATGCTTCGGGCGCTCGACGAGTTCCGCGTCGAGGGCGTCCCGACCACGATCCCGGTGCACCGATGGATCCTGGAGTCGAAGGAGTTCCGAGGCGGCAGGCACACGACCACGTGGTTGGAGCGCGCTCTCGCCGACACGGAGCTGCCGGCCCACCCGGATCTCAACCCATCCGGCGCGCCCCCCAACCGGCCTGCGGACATCCTGGTCGAGGTGGACGGTCGCCGTGTCCCGGTCCGGATCTTCGACGAGCGGAGGGAGCCCGCCCCGCGACCCCCGGTGACCCCGGACGCGCACCACGGCGAGCACGTGCACGGCGAGATCCTCGCCCCGATGCAGGGCACGATCGTGAAGGTCCTCGTCGAGAAGGGCCAGGAGGTCCGCCCGGGCGACGTGATCTGCATCCTCGAGGCGATGAAGATGGAGAACCACGTCCCGTCGACGCGGGACGGCGAGGTCACCGACCTCCCGATCCACGC
>JAJNBA010000119.1 GCA_021155985.1 Actinomycetes bacterium | reverse complement strand
AGATCCCGTCCTCGGGGCTTTCGCCCCGCATGGCGAAGAGCTACCTCGCCAGCGGGAAACGATAGAAGAGCCCCATCCCTCCAGGGAATCCCGTAATCCCCGGGCATCCACTACGTGGTTCTACGTATGTGATGTCCACTGCGGTATCGGTTGAGGAAGCCCGTAGGATTCACCGGTGGTTAAGCCGTCAAGGGTCGCCTCTCGCGACCAGCACCCGCAGGCCGCTGCTCAGCGAAGCTCCCAGCCTCCTTGGTCGCTATTGGCCTGGGTGCTTCCCGCATCGGCCGCCCTCCTGATCAGGATGAGAGCCATCGATCTCGCGTACCACGTGAAGGCGGGAGCGCTGACCCTCCAGACGGGCGATCTGGTCCGGACGGATCCGTTCACGTTCACACATGGCGGACTTCCCTGGCTGAACCAGCAGTGGGGAGCACAAGTGATCTTCGCGGCAGCGCATCGGCTGCTCGGCTGGTTGGGGGTCGCGATGACGTACGCGGCCGCGATCGGAGCCGGCTTCGGCTTCCTGTACTCGAGCTGCCGGCGAGCGGGGGCACGGTCACGAACGGCCGCCCTGCTCACGTTGTCCGGGCTCATCGTGGCGACCGGACCACCTGCCCCGCGACCGCAGGCGCTCGCCGTCCCGCTCTTCACGGGGACGTGGCTCCTGCTGGCGAGGCGTGACCGGGGGACCTGGCTTGTCCCGATCTTGGCGCTGATCTGGGCGAACGTTCACGGCAGCTTCGTGCTCGCACCCGTCTTGATCATCTTCGCGATGGCTGACGATCTGATCGAACGAAGGCCCGTCGGTCGGACCGTACTCGTACTGGCGGCAACGGTCGCAGCGACACTCGTCAACCCGTTCGGTCCCAGCGTCTGGTCATACGCCGTCGAGATCTCGAGCAACGAGACGATCCGGAACTGGGTGGCCGAGTGGCGCCCCCCGGCTCCCCTCTCGCTGAGCGGGGGTCCTTTCTGGCTGTCCGGAGCCGTGGTCCTCGCCATCGCGGTGTGGAGGCGCGCCGAGGTCCGACCGCTCGACGTCGCCGTGTTGGCCGTCTTCTTCGCCCTGGGCGTGCCGGCGATCCGAGGGACCCTGTGGTGGGCGCTCGCGGCGCCTCCGGTGGTCGCTCGCTGGTTCCGGACGACGGAACCAGCCATCGGCGGATCCGAGGAGCGGGGACCTGACCCTTTCAGGGCTGTGGCTGCGGTGTGCATCCTCGCCCTTCTTCCGATCACAGCGATCCTCCGCGCTGGGGCCGATCCGATCACCGGGACCACGCAGCGGCTCGCTCTCGATGCGCCGGAGGTTCTGGTGGATGCGACCCGCGAGGCCCTGCCGGTCGGGTCTCGCCTGTTCGTCTACCAGCCGTTCGCTTCCTGGTTCGAGTACTCGATCTCGGCGTATCCGGTGATGGTGGATTCCCGGATCGAGCTCTTCTCCGACGATGTGTGGCACGACTACGACCGAGCGATCGCGGCGGCGGAGAGCTGGGAGCGGATCCTCGACCGCCACCTGATCGAAGGGATCATCCTGCCACCCGATGCCGTGTTGCGAGATGAGCTGTCGATGGCCACCGGTTGGAGACGGGTGGTCGACGGACCAGCCGGGTCTGTGTTCGTTCGGGCCTGATCACTCGTCCTGACGCAAGGACACGAGTCCTGATCGGGCCGCGAGTCGGAGAGCGGCGAGACGATTCCCGACTCCGAGCTTCCCGTAGATCCTCGCGAGGTGAGTGGTCACCGTTCGCTCGCGAACCCCCAATCGATCCGCGATCTCCCGCGCGGTCAGTCCCTCCGCTGCGACCACGAGGACCTCACGTTCGCGTCGCGTGAGGCGGAATGCCAGGCTTCTCCGGCGTTCGATCCCTTCCGCGATCGTTCCGACTGAATCGGCCGCGGGACCAGCGATCACCACCTCCTCCTCCCCCGCGCCGCGGATCGCCGAAAGGAACTGCTCGACCTCGACGTTCTTGTCGACGAAGCCGTCTGCCCCCGTGAAGAGCGCTCGGGAGACCGCGTTCGGATCGGCGTTCGCACCCATCGCGAGGATCACATGACCGGGGAATCGCTCCCGGATGGATCGGATCAACCAGAATGCGTCCTGCTCACCAGCGAGACCCATCGACACGAGGATGACGAGTCCCGCGCGGCGTTCGACGACCACCATCGCCTCCTCGGCGCTCGCCGCGGAAGCCACCACCTTGAGCCCCGGGCTCGCATCGATCGTTCCGATGAGACCGGCCCGCACCACAGCGAACGGCTCAACCACCACCACATCCTGTGAGGGTCGGTCTGCGTCATCGCGCACGGGCATCGCCTCGGTGAGGCTACAAGTCGACCAGCCCGAGCGTGGCGGCCCGAGAGACCGCCTGCACTCGGGTTCGCACACCGAGCTTGCGGTACAGACTCGTCACGTGGGTCTCGACGGTCCGTGGAGAGATGCCGAGCCTGGAAGCGATCTGCCCCATCGTCCTGCCGTCCCCTAGGAGCTCGAGCACCTGCCGCTGCCGCGACGTGAGATCCGCCTCGAGATCCGCGCTCTCCCGTGCACGCCGAGCCAGACGTCCGAGCGCCCCCAAGGCGTCCTTCTGCAGTTCGGGGGTCATCACCCGTTCGCCCGCCACCACCCGCCGGATGGTCGAAGCGAGATCGCGAAGTCCGTCCGCTTTCATCACATACCCGCGTGCACCGACCCGAAGCGCTTGCAGAACGTGATCCCCGTCGGCATCGTTCGCGAGCACCAGCACGGACCGCGGACGGACATCGGCGAGGTCATCCAGGACGCGGAAGCCGTCTGCGTCGGGCAGCTCGAGATCCAACACGAGGAGCTCCGGCATGCTCGAGCGACATGCCTCGGCCGCCGACGCGGCCGTCTCCGCCCTGGCGACGACGGTCACTCCCGCCTCCTGGCACGCGACCTCGATCAGGTTCCGAACCGACCGATGGGCGGCGACCACGACCGCTCGCACGGGATCGCCCATGGCAGCAGGCTAGTCCTCAAGCCGTGCGCGCGCCGAGTCCGAGACCGCCACGCCACGCCACACCGACCGCCTCGACCTTCGAGTGCACCTCGAGCTTGCCCAGGATGTTCTTGACGTGGGTGTTCACCGTTGCGGGGCTGATCCCAAGCTCGAGGGCGATACCGGTTGTCGTGACCCCTTGGGCCATGGCGGCCATGACCTCTCGTTCCCTCTCGGTGAGCGTCGTGAGGAGAGCCTGGCGACTCCGTCGCTTGCGAGCCTCCTGGAGGAGCCCCACCAACGGCGGCAGGTCGTCAACGGGAAGGACGAGCTCCCCCGCGACGGCCCGCCGGAACGCGCTCACGAGGGTGGGCGGCTCCCGATCGGTGGGGAGGACGCCACAGGCCCCGGCGGCGAGCGCGAGTTCCATCTCGGCGGCGGCCGGATCTCGAGTTGCGGCCATGACCCGAACGGGCGTCCTGCTCCTGATCTCCGAGATGATCGCCACCCCACGCCCGTCGAGCCGGTCGAGCTGGACCAGCACGAGGTCGGGTTGCACTTCGCCGAAGAGTTCGAGCGCCGCCGTTTCGTCCGGCACCGGACCGAGGATCAGGAACCCCGGGCGCCTGCGAAAGGCGATCACCAGATCCTGTGTGAGACCGAAGTTCTCGGCGACGACGAGGATGCTGATCGTGTCCATGGCCTGCCAGCAACATCGGCATCTCGGCGCCTCAAGATGAGCCCTTCCGCGAAGGTTGCGGGAGACTGACGTGATGAACCGTCTGGCGGACGAGACCAGCCCGTATCTGCTCCAGCACGCGGAGAATCCCGTGGAGTGGTTCCCGTGGGGAGAAGAGGCGCTCGCCGTCGCGGAAGCAGAGGGGCGTCCGATCTTCCTTTCGATCGGCTACTCCGCGTGCCATTGGTGCCACGTCATGGAGCGCGAGTCGTTCGAGGACGCAGAGACCGCTGCCTATCTGAACGCGAATTTCGTTTCGATCAAGGTGGACCGGGAGGAACGACCGGATCTCGACGCGATCTACATGGATGCCGTGCAGTCGATGACGGGTCAGGGCGGCTGGCCGTTGTCCGCGTTCCTCACGCCTGACGGACGACCCTTCTTCGCCGGCACGTACTTCCCCAAGGAATCGATCCACGGCACGCCATCGTTCCGGCAGGTCCTCGAGGCGATCGCGGAGGCATGGAGGGACCGCCGCGAGGACGTCGAACGGCAAGGCAGCCGCGTCGTGGATGCGATCTCGAGGACCGCATCGGCCAAAGGTTCC
>JAJNBA010000118.1 GCA_021155985.1 Actinomycetes bacterium | reverse complement strand
GATCACGGATCTGCTCGAGCGGATCGATCGGGGCGAGGGGTCGGACGCCGACGTGGAGACGATCCTGGCCCGGGCGCTCACCGTCACCGATGCGCAACGCTGCGCCCTGCCCACGGGGGAGACGCTGATCGCTCAGAGCATGGTCCAGGTCTTCGGCGCCGAGCTCGCCGAGCATCTCGGCAGAGGGTGCCCTCGGCCGCGGGACCTGCCGGTGCCGAAGATCGTCGACTTCGACGAGGACGCGGGCGACTTCGTCTTCGACGAGCGGTACCGGTTGAAGCAGCCCGACTGGACGTACGCGAACGAGACGAGTGCATGAGCTCGAGGCACGCTGACCTCTTCTGCAGACCGCGGATGGCCGGCATCACTGGTGAGTCAGACACTCCACGGGTGGAGGCCGGCCTCGCAGAACGACAGCGCCAACGGATCGGGGTGCTCCCCCTCCCACGCTTCCAGCGGGTCCAGGTACCAGAGGATGACCTTCCAGTCCTCGCCATCGAACCCCACCTCGAAGCTCGCGAGGTGTCGCTCGGCCCCGTCTCCCTCGTCGATCGCGGCGGTCCACGCCAGGTGGTAGGTCCGGCGCCGGGGGATGTCGGGACCGCACGTGCCCACCCCGATCACGGTCGCGGAGCCGCCGCCGAGGTCGTCCGTGAACGCAGGATCGATCCCGGAGATGACGGCGTCGAGCCGACGCGCGTACGCCGATCTCGGGAGGACGTCGACGATGAAGTCCGCGCTGCTCAGGCCGTATCCGGTGAGGACGTCGGCGTCCGCACACCCCGGGAAGAACTGACGAGCGATCCTGGCACATTCGATCGTGTCCGATCTGCTGAGCCGGAGGAGGGTGGCGGCGTCCCGTTCGAGGAGCGCTCGCCCGATCCGAGTCGCCGTGTCGCAGAAGGCGTCATCCATCACAGGACAACCGGCTCTCGAGAGGGTCGGCTCGGGGATCGAGGTCGCGGTCGGCGATGGCCCCGAGTCGCTCGGTGAGGGAGCCGATGGGCCTGGCCCCGGCACGTGCGAGGAGCCGCAGGCGATCACGTCGACCACCAGCAAGGACGCGAGGACCGACTACCTCATCTGCTCACACCTACGTAGGTGAGAGCCCGCCCGGTCGTGTCGTCATACCGAGCGGATGAGACCTCAGCCCCGCTCCACGACCTCGGCGGAGATCACCTCTTGCTCAGCAACGCCGGCGGAGACGACGTTCCCCTTCTGCACGTACAGATCCCGCGCGCGGCGGAGAGCGTCGATCCGCTCGGCGGAGTTTCCGACTGTGGACAACACCGTGGCGAGGTCCATGAGGCTGTCGGCGCACATGTTCGTGTCGTCCGTCGCTTCGGCGAGCTCGACGGCCGCTCGCGCCAGGGTTGCCGCCTCGCCATGCTCGCCGCGCGCGGCCAGTACCTTCGCCTTGGCGCTCCGCCACAAGACCTGGGTCGCGAGATCGTCTTCGGCTCCGATCTCGTCCGCGATTCGACAGAGGTCTTCTGCCTCTTCCAACCGTCCCTGGGTGCAGATCGCATGCGCCAGGAGTGCTGCCGCGGTGGCTTGGTAACCGAGGTCGCCGAGCCGGGCGACCTCGTCGTACCCAGCTCGGAGGGCTCGCTCGGCGGCCGCCGGATCCCCCGCCAGCGTCTCGATGAACCCCTCGGCCTCGGAAGCGAAGGTCGCCCGCATCCTGAGCCCGTGGTCCTCGAGGATCTCGAGGCTCCCGCGGATGAGTCGTCGAGCTTCATCGAACCGACCCTGCATCGCGTTCAGCGCGGCCATGCTCCGGATCGCGCCCGCCTCCGCCGTCGGATTCCCCTTCGCGACCTCCATGATCCTCTCGCACCGACTCATGACGTCGGCCACGGACGCGGGGCCGAAGAGGCCGGTGCCCGCGTACATGCGAAGGCTTTCGGCCTCCTCATATTCGGCGCCGGCCTTCCGAGCGTGCTCGATCGCCTGTTCGAGCGCCCGGTCCGCCCTCGCGTAGCTGCTCTGAGTGAAGTGCACATCTCCGAGAAGGCGGTACGCCCTCGCGAGACCGAGATCGTCCCCCAGCTCCTCCAGGACCGGGATCACGCTCCCCAGCGTCTCCAGCGCCTCCTCGGATCGATGCTCGGGATCCGTGGACTCCTTCACCAGGAGCGAGACGATCTGGACGTGCGCCTCGAGGCCACGGTCTCCGTTCGCTCGTGCGCGATCGACGGCGACGCTCAACATCGCCTCGGCACGGGCGATCTCTCCCGTCTCCATCAGCGACTGCCCGAACTCCGGGACGAGCGCGAGCCGCCGCGGGTCATCCAGCGGGAGGAGGTCGTAGCCGCGTCCAAGAAGCGTGGCCGCCGCCGGCATGTCGCCCCTCGCCAGGGCTCGGCGGCCGACCGAGGCGAGCGCCGCGCTGGCGCGGCCGATCAAGGCGTCCGTGTCATCGTCGGGTTGGCCGAGCTCCATGCGGTAGCGAGCCGCTTGTTCGAGGTGGTAGGCGAGGATCTCTTCGTTTTCTCCGATCCGATCGCCGGTGGTCCGCTCCAGCCAGCCGGCGAAACGCATGTGGAGATCGGCCCGCAGTTCCTTGGGGGCCTGGCGGTACGCCCCCTCCTGGATGAGGAGGTGATGGAAGCCGAACGCGTCCTCGCCGAACGAGCCCGAGTGGTCGGGGGCGATCAGCTCGCGACGAACGAGGCTCTGCAGGATCGGACCCACGCGCGAACGCAATCCATCGGGGACCAGATCGACGACGGCTGCCCACGAGAAGATCTTGCCGATCACGGCGCCGCCATGGATCACGGATCGCTCCTCCTCAGTGAGCCGATCCAGACGAGCTCCAACGAGGGCATTGATCGTCGGGGGGACCGTGGCGAGCGCGGCCTCCCTCGTGGACCCACCGGCGTCGGCACCCTGGGCTTCGAGTACGCCGTCGTCCCGGAGCATCTTGACCATCTCCACGACGAACAGCGGATTGCCGCTTCCCACATCGGAGATCCGGCCGCGGAGCGCGGGGCTCAGATCGCCGCCTTGGAGGAGCTCGTCGATCAGCATCCCGATCTCCTCCGCTGCCAGCGGCTCCAGGTGAAGGATCGTCGCGTTCGGCAGGTGGGTAGCCCACCCGGATCGTTCCTCCAGCAGATCGCTCCGGGCGAGGCAGAGGGCGAGGATCGGGGCGTCCCGGCAAGAGCGCAGGAGGTACTCGAGGAGATCGAACAGCGCTGGTTCGGCCCACTGCAGGTCGTCCAAGATCAGGACGAGCGGTTGCTCCCGGGCCACCTGCTCCAGCAGCCGGCGGATCGCCCAGAACGTCTCCTGCATCCCCACGGTGGTGTCCGCGAGACCGATCGCTGCTGCGACCCGGTCGAACAGCAATCCCGATTCCTCCGCGCCGCGCAAGAGCGCCTCCAGCTTGGAGCGAGCGATCTCGAGGGGATCCTCGAGATCGATCCCGGCGAGCTCACGGACCGCCTCGGCGACCGGCCAGAACGTGATGCCGTCGCCGTACGGGAGGCATCGCCCCCCGATCGTGATCGCTTCGCCCTCGTTGCGGGTCACGAACTCGCTCGCGAGCCGTGACTTCCCCGCCCCGGGCGTTGCAGTGACCGTGAGGAGCCGGCAGGCTCGCTCCGTGACCGCGAGGTCGAACGCCTCGCGCATCCGTCTGAGCTCATCAACGCGACCCACCAAGGGTGGATCTGCTCGGTTCGGCCGCTCGCCGAACGCGGTGACATCGTTCAGCCGGTAGGCCGTGACCGGCAGGCGCTTCCCCTTGAGGACCAACGAGGATCCTTCATCGACCGAGACGGAGTCGCGGACCAACTCGTAGGTGTCCCGCCCGAGGAGGATCTCCCCTGGGGCCGCGGCTTGCTGAAGTCGGGCGGCCAGGTTCACGGCGCCTCCGACGACGGCCGGCCCCGAGGGGGATCCAGAGACGAAGACCTCCCCCGTGCTCACCCCGGTCCGCGTGGTGATCGAGACGCCGGCCGTGCGCTCCAGGTCTTCGTTGAGTGAGGTCAATGCGCTCCGCATGTCCGCTGCCGCGCGCGTCGCCCGAAGCGCATCGTCCTCGTGCAGCCGCGGGATGCCGAAGACCGCCATCACCGCGTCGCCGATGTACTTCTCGACCGTGCCTCCATGCCGTTCGAGCACGCTGCGCATCTCGTCGAAGAACCTCGTCATCACCCGTCGAACCGTCTCGGGGTCGAGCTCGTCCCCCATCGGAGTGGAGCCCACCACATCGCAGAAGACGATCGAAACGGTCTTCCTCGCCATCCCGAGAG
>JAJNBA010000117.1 GCA_021155985.1 Actinomycetes bacterium | reverse complement strand
CGGGCGAGATCCTGCAGCGCACGTACGGGTTCACCGGGTCCGAGATCGATCTTCTCGAGCGGGGGCTCATCCCGGCGGGATACCTCGACGGCCTCAAGGCTCGCATCCTGCTGTCCCTCCTCCTCCTCCGCAGTGGAATGACGAGGGACGACGTCCCCACGGCGTTCCGGCTCCGCTCGACCGCGTCCCTCTCCTGATCCCGATCCCGGCAAGAACGCGACTCTCGAAGGCCGCGTACGAGCCCGGGGGCGGCTCACCAGGTGCATCGCACGCTAGGTGAGTCGTATGGACAGGTGATAACTCGGCGCACAGCGCTCGGCCTTGAGCTGCGGAAACGGTGCTCCGCACACCGTTCAGCGCCGTCTGACTACGGATCAGAAGGTTTGGGGGTTCGACTCCCTCCCGGCGCGCTTCCGCAGGTCAGACGCTGTGTGAGCGTCCGAACTGCATCAGCTTCCCCCCACGCACACCGCTCGCCCGACCGAGCTCTTGGCCGATTGCCGAAGCAGCCTCATGGCGCGATCCGGATCGATCCCAGGATCGCGCGCATCTCTTGGACGTCCTGGGGTGGAGAGTCGGGGGACCGCCCAGCCGCGATCATCAGCCGGGTGCCTTCGACGTCGAGGATCCAGAACTCCTCGGTATAGCCGGGGCCCGTGTAGCCGTAGAACGCGTCCCCCGGTTCGGTGTCGATAGGCGCGACCCAGCTCTTGAGGTTCTCTTCGACGCATCCCGTGAATCGGACGGTATCCGCTTCTCGCTCGACGGGCAGGTTCGGCACGGTCAACTCAAGGTATGTCCCGCGGTACCCGTAGATGGACACGTCCTCAACGGGGGATGTCACCCGGAACGGGGCCAGGTCCGTGAGCGCGGCGGCAAGGTCGTCCACGCTCGGTCCGACCGGCGGTTCGACCCACCTATGGTCACGGCACCCATGGCGCACGACGTTCGTCACGGTGGTGATGCTCACCCCGACGTGCCCATCTTGCGAGAACTTGGCCGCTCCGATCCACTCCGACCATCCTTCGGCGCGGACCTCGTACACCACACGGACGGGGGTCGAGGGATCGGCGTCGGGGTCGATGACGAACGTGCCGGGCTCGAGGGGAGCGAAGTTCTCCAGTTCCATGACATCCTGGGCCGTCGGCGTGGGACTCGGGTCGCTCGGTGCAACCGGAGGTGGGGTCGTGGGCTCGCCCGAGGCACAGCCGACGGCTGCCATTGCGATGCCCAGGCACAAGACGAGCAAGAAGCGACCGGTCATCTCGGCAACCTCGTCAGGCGGTGACTCAACTTCGGCTCGTTCTCGATACTCACGGAGCGCTCAGGTACTCCTCGATCGATGCTCCGATCTCCTGGGCAAGGGTCGGGTCGTACCGGAGGAAGGGCGCGAAGAGACGCTGCTCAGCGTCGTTCGGGAGCAGCTTGCGCGCCTCTGCAGGATGAGTCTCCTTCAGCCACGACTCCCACGAGTCGAGGTCAGGCAGCCCGAGGGGCAGGCTTCGCTCGCGGGGATCGGGGTCGGACCGCACCATCACGAGCGAGCTGATCCGGCCGCCCGCGAAGGAGAAGTCCCAGCGCTCGAGCGTCTCCATCCGAAGCGTGAGCCACCGCGTGTGCATCTCACACCGAACCGAGTCGCCGCGCGAGGCACACGATCGAACGAACACGTCAAGGCCCCACGCCTCGACGTTCTCGATCCACGTGGGCGCCACCTTGCGGATCCGATATGGCCCCCAGGCAGCGTGGGCGTTCAGCGTTCCGTCCGGCGTAAAGGAAGCCACGAACGCGTCCACGTCCCTTCGCTCGATGGCCTGGATCACCCGACGGATGGCCGATGCGTCTCGGATAGGAACGCCGCCGAAACCACCGGACACGTCTCGATCCTCAGGCGTGACCACGCCGACCGCGAGGGCCACGGCGCCCGCGAACACCGCGAACGCGACGATGCCCGCCGAGAGTCGGCGTTGCCAGCTCGCCGGGAACGAAGGATCGGGCACGCTCCCCACCGGTTCCATGGAGGCTGCCCGGAGCCACACCTCCGGCGGAGCGAGCCGGTCGAGCACTTCCAACCTCTGTTTCACGTCACGCATCGGGGTCCTCCAGGAGCGTTCGCAGGCGGCGTCGCGCCTGGCTGAGGTGGACGTGCACCGTCGCCTTCGAGCAGCCGATCGTCCGGGCGACTTCGCTCGTCGGTCGGTCCGCGTAGTCGTGCATGATGATGGCCAGGCGTTGGTTCGGAGAGAGCGCGCGGAGCGCATCCACGAGTTCGGGGACAGGGTGGGGAGCCTCGTATGCGGTGGTCTGAGCGAACGGCGCGGGTGTCGGCCTGCGGCGAAGTTCCGCGGCGGCGATCCGGAAGGCAACGCGCCACGCCCACGCCGCCAGGTCCCGGATGCCGTCCTGGTCGCGTATCGCCCGTGCGAACGCCTCCGCCGCCGCATCGCTCGCGACCTCCGCGTCCCCGGCAAACCCGTAGAGCGCCCGCCAGAGCTTGGGGAACTCCGAGCGGTAGACCGCCTCGATGCGAGCCTGGCGATCGTTCACGATCGAATCCTGAATCACATCGGAACAGAGCGCTCGAGCGGCCCGAACCTGTAGGTGATGCCTCGATCCCGAGCGGCTCGACGAACAGGACAGGTGATAACTCGGCGCACAGCGCTCGGCCTTGAGCTGCGGAAACGGTGCTCCGCACACCGTTCAGCGCCGTCTGACTACGGATCAGAAGGTTGGGGGTTCGACTCCCTCCCGGCGTGCTCATCCGCGACCGACAGGCTCGACATGCCCTGCGGCGACGATGGTCCGTGCCGTCCCGTGAGTCGCCGGTGAGCCTGCACGATGCGCTACGAACCGAACCCGCTCTCCGCGGCCCAGGCCGGATCGACGATGAACGAGCCGTCCGCTTCGATGCGCAGGATCACGACCGGCACGTCGACACGGTTGCCCGTTGACGGATCGATCGTGATCGTACCGGTGAGTCCTTCGTAGCCTTCGGTCTCCGCCAGCGCCGTATCCACCTCGTCGGCGTTCCATTCCCCCGCGCGTTCGACGGCGTCGAACAGGAGCTTCATCGAGTCGTAGGTGAATGTTCCCCACGTCCCCGGCCGTGTATCGAACGTCGCCTGGTAGTCCGTGACGTAGTTCTGCGCGGCGGGGAACTCCTGTGGGCTGGGAACGCCGCTGAACCAGCACTGCCGGGCGACCTCTGGGCCGGCGACCTCGGCGAAGGCCGGATCCTGGTTCGCCAGCCCCATGAAGCAGGTCGTTTCGACGCCAACGCGTTCGAGATCCTTCGCGATCGAGCGGCCCTGCGGGTAGTAAGTCTGCACGTACAGCAGGTCCGGCGACAGGTTCTCGACGCGCCGCAGCAGCGCGACGTAGCTGTCTTGATCCGGCTCGGATGCCTCATACAGGACGATCTCGATACCGCGCTCCTCGAGGAGATCGTGGAGCTGGGACGAGATCCCCGCTCTGTAGGTTTTGTGGATCGTAGATCATGGCCACGGTACGGGCCCCGAAGTGTTCCGTGATGGCGTCCGCCTCGGTCGGTGCGGTCTGGAAGTCCTTCGGATGGACCGTGAACCCCTGCCCGTTGGTCGCTTCGTTGCTCGTCAGGTGGATCGTCACGACGCCCGCATCCAGGTAGGTCTGGAGGTTCTCAACGCCCACGGAGGAGTTGTACGGGCCGATCACCGCGAACACACCTTCGTCGACCATGCGCTGCGCGACGAGCTTCCCCGTCTCCGGATCGGCCTCGTCATCGGCCGGGATCACTTCGATCTGCATCCCCAGGATGCCGCCGGCCTCGTTCGCTTCATGGCGGCGAGCTGCGCGCCGTTCAGCATGTCGACGCCGTTCGACGCCTGCTCTCCGGTGATCGGCGCCTCGAGCGCGATCTTCACGGTGTCCTGGTTGTCGCCGCCCGTATCGGTGCACGCAACGACGAGCAAAGTCAAGACCGCGACGAGCCATCCCCTCTTCATCGAGCCGACCCCAGACCCTCCGACGTGGTGCCGGATGCCACTCGCTGGCGGGGGCGCGCCGTTCGTTCACGAGTAAGGATCCGCTCGGGCCGTCGCTCCGATCCCATCGTTCGGTCGGCCATGCACATGGACCCATCGCGGTAGACGTTGGCGGCTGGAGCGAAGCTGGTCACGGGGTCGGTGGGGGGTGTCCGTTCGGCCCGTCCAGGAGCACCTCGAACTGGATCACGTCACGGTCGTGTTGAATGTCGGAGCGCGCGCGCTGAACGTTGATCCATCAAGGGAGGTCGCCGGGT
>JAJNBA010000051.1 GCA_021155985.1 Actinomycetes bacterium | reverse complement strand
GATCTCGTGGCCGCGCTCGGCAGGGTAGTCGACGAACCCCTGCGTGACCACGGGACCGAGCTCGTGGAGATCGAACTCGAACGACGTGACAACCCCGAAGTTCGGCCCGGCTCCGCGGATCCCCCAGAAGAGGTCCGGCTCTTCGTCCTCGCTTACGGTGAGCACGCGGTCGTCCGCCGTGACGAGCTCGACGGAGCGGAGGTTGTCGATCGAGAAGCCGAAGTGACGCTGGAGCCTGCCCATCCCACCGCCGAGCGTCAGCCCGGCGACGCCCGTGTGTCCGACGACCCCGACCGGGCAGACCAGTCCGTGGGCCTGTGCGGCCGCGTCGAGCTGCGACAGCAACGCCCCGCCCGCCACCCGCGCGGTGCGTCGCGCGGGATCGACGTGGACATCTCGCATCAGCGAGAGGTCGAGGACGACGCCGTCGTCGCACGTGGAGAACCCGGCGAGGCTATGTCCACCGCACCGAACCGCGATCGGCAGTTCCTGCTCGCGTGCGAAGCGCACGGTCCGACGGACGTCCTCGACGCCGGCGACACGTGCGACGACGCCGGGACGCCGGTCGATCATCCCGTTCCAGACGATCCGAGCGGCATCGTAGCCGGCGCTGCCGGGCAGGATGATCTCTCCCTCGAAGGCCTCGCTGAACGATGCCAGCGCGGCCATCCCCACACCCTCGGTCGCCTCGCTCACGGCCCGTCAGGATGCCACAGCGACGGCGTCACTAGGCTGGTGCCCGTGTCGCGAACCTTCTCCGCGCAGGAGCTCGCCGACGAGGCGGGCGTGTCCGAAGACCGGGTGGAGTGGCTGACCGGCGTCGGCATCCTGCGTCCCGAGCGTGCGGGGTCGTTCGTCTGGGCGGACGCGTTCCGCGTGAAGATGGCCTCGGCGCTGCTCGACGCCGGCCTGTCCGAGGAGATGCTCATCCGGTCGGTGAACGAGGGCTGGCTGAACATGGAGTCCGCCGGGGAGTACCTCCCCTACGAGCCCGGCCCCCGATCCGCTCGCACGTTCGCCGCGTTCGTCGCCGACGCGGGATCGGTGGCGGAACGCCTGCCGGCGGTGTTCGAGACCATGGCACAGCCGCCGCCGGACCCCGACGCGCCGATCCACGTCGATGAGGAGGAGATGTTCCGGCGGTTCCTCGACGTGTGGGGCGCCGCGCCGGACGACGAAGCGATGCTCCGAGCCTCGCGCCTGCTCGCCGAGGGCGCCCGCATCGCCTCGCTCGGATGGGCCGAGCTCGTCGACGAGCAGTTCGGTGAGCCGGCTCGCGAACGGCTGGTCCGCCGAGAGATCGACGTGTTCCCGGAGGAGGTGCGACGCAAGTACACGACGGCCGCCAACCTCGCGCCGGAGCTCTTCAGATGGTTGAGCGCTCGCTACCTCGAGCGTCGGAGCGTCGAGGGGATCGTCGAGGGCTTCGAGCGCTTCCTGGCGCTGAAGGACCTCACGCCGATGCCGGCGCCGCTAGCGCCGCCGGCGGTCGTGTTCGTCGATCTCTCCGGCTTCACGGAGCTCACCGAGCAGCGCGGCGACCGGATCGCCGTACGATCCGCCGTCGCGCTCCAGGAGCGGGCCCATTCGGTCGCGACCGAGCACGGCGGGCGGCTCGTGAAGCTGCTGGGCGACGGCGCGATGCTGCGGCTGCCCGATGCCGAGCGGGGCCTTTCGGCCGCGCTCGGCCTCGTGGCCGCGATGGACGAGGCGGGCACGCCTCGCGCGCACGCGGGCGTGCACGCCGGCCCCGTGATCGAGCGGGACCTCGACCTGTTCGGCCGGACCGTGAACCTCGCGTCGCGGATCGCGGACGCGGCGCGTCCGGGCGAGGTGCTCGCGAGCGAGACGGTCGCGGAAGCGCTGGAGGGCGGTCGATTCCGGTTCGAGCCCCTCGCGCAGACCGAGCTCAAGGGCATCGCCGAGCCGACGGCCCTGTACCGGGTTCGCCCCGACGGATCGGGAGGGCCGGGCCGGTCAGGCTGACGGTCCATCGGTCCCGGTCGCGTCGGCCCGCCGAAGCACGAGCATCACAGGGATCAGGACGAACAGGACGCCGAGCCCGGCGATCAGGAACACGATCCGGGGCGTGGTGGCCTCGACCAGGAAGCCGCCGGCCGCGAACGCGAGCGAGTGTCCCAGCGGCGCGGCCGTGCCGACGAGACCGAAGACACGCCCGAGCATGTGCCGCGGCACCGCCCGTTGGACCAGCGTGTCCATCGCGACGACGTCGACAGCGTTCCCCGCGCCCGCGATCGCCTGGGCGACCGCCACGAGGGCGATCAGCGGCGCGATCCCGGTGAGGACCGCGCCGACGCCGGTCGCGACCCAGCCGAGGAGGAAGACCGTGCCCGCCGCGGCCGCGGTTCCCTTCCACGACAGGCCGAGCGAGCCGGCGAGCATCCCCACGCCGTACGCGCCCCCCACCAGGCCGTACGCGAGCGGGCCGCCGCCGAGCGTGTCCCGGACCAGGAACACGAGCGCGACGTCGTCCAGACCGGCGAACGCGACCCCGATGAACAGCGCCACGATCAGCGTCCGCACCACTTGGTTCCGCCATGCGAACCGGAGCCCGTCGACGCCGACGGCAAGGAAGCCCCGAGGTTCCCCGCCGTCGGCGGGCGCGCGGAGCGGCGGCAAGCCGATCAAGAACGCGGCCGAGAGCAGGAACGAGAGGCTGTTCGCCGCCAGCGCGTGGCGCCCCAAGGCCGATACCAGGAGCCCGCCGAGGACCGGGCCGAGGGCAACCTGGATGTTCAGCGACATGCCGATCCACGCGTTGGCGCGCATCAGCTGCTCCGGCCGGACGAGCGCCGGCAGGGCGCTCCGGCCGGCCGGCGCGAACAGCGTGTCGAACGCCGCCGCGAGCGCCACGAGGCCGATCAGCACCGGGAACGATGGGTTCAGCCAGGCGATCACGCCGAAGATCGAGGCCTGGGCGACGTCGCAGACGATCATCACCGTCCGTTGCTCCACGCGGTCGACGATCGCGCCGGCGATCGGCCCGAGGAACCGCGGAAGCGACGTGGCGAGCAGCAGCGCGCCGACGGACGTGCCGGTGCCCGGCCTCCCCTGCACCAGCCCGCCCTGCACCAGGAGGACGAGCGCGGTCAACGCGATCCCGTCGCCGATGTGCGAGATCGTTCTCGCGGCCAGCAGCCGGCGGAACGCCGGAGCGTCGCGGATCGGGTTGGTCAGGTCTTCACTCATGCGTCGTTCCGGCCGTCTGATCCTTCGGCATCTGCAGGAAGAGGGTCGCGATCGTGAACGTCGTCGAGCCGGCCGTCGGCCCCGGGAGCGCGAGCTCATCGAGGCGGTGGAGGAACGCGTGCACGGCCTCGCTCGCGGCGTCGATCCCGTCGGCGCCGAGCACGATCTCCCGCGTGGACAACACGTCGTGGTCGACGTCGTGACGTTCGGTCGCGGCCGCGTCCATCCGCCGCAGCAGCTCGGCGACGTAGGCCCGGTTCATCGCCTGCCGCATCCCCGGCGGAGCGTCCGGCTCCACGTCGACCCACAGGCCGTGGGGCACCTCGAACAGGATCTCGGTTCCGCCGCGCCGGCTCCGCTCCCCCACGCGGAGCGCGATCCCCGCCCGCTCCAGGGACCGGAGGTGGTACTGGGCGGAGCCGAAGCGGATCCCGAGACGCCGGGCCAGCTCCGAGGCGGACAGGGCCTCGGCGCGGAGGAGGTGGAGCATCCGGACGCGGGTCGGGTGCGCCAGCGCCCGCATCGCCGGGAGCCCCGCGACGCGATGGGTGAATCGACCGGCCGAGGTCCTCTGAGGTGGCACGGGTTAACCCTACAACATCTCTTATAGGGTTACGGGATCCGTCGGAAACGAACCGGTCGGGGTCGCCCTTCGTAGGACCTCGCGTGCAGGGTGGAACGCGACCGGCTGCGTGTTCGATGTCGATTTGTCAAAGTGCCGTTGTCCCAGCAAGAATCGGCAAGTCCGTGCACATCGTGACCATAGGGAGGGGCACCGTGCGGCTTCGTCGTTCGCTCGCGCTCGTGATGGGACTGTTCCTCGTACTCACGATCCAAGGGGTCGGCCAGTCGGCGCCGCAAGGCAAGCGCCCGGTCCTTCGGAGCGAGGAGGCGGGACTTCCGGATGGATTCCTACCCGCAGCCGTCAGAGCTCGTCAGCTCGGTCGGTACTTCGTCGAGATGAAGGTCCCCTCGGCCGCCAGCGTCGCGCTGCGCTCGCGGGGAACGGCCGGTGCATCCACCAGCGCCCCGACCCGGGACGCGGCCAGGGCGGCGCTCCGCTCACAGGAGGGCGCGATCGGCCAGGCGCGATCCCTCGGCGGACAGGTCATCTTCCGCTACGGGGTGCTCATCAACGCCTTCTCCGCCAGGCTGTCGGCGCAGGCCGCCGGTCAGCTGGCTCAGCGGACGGATGTCGCATCGGTCCAGCCGGTCGGGATCGTGCGGAAGCACCTGACCACCAGTGTGCCGTTCATCAAGGCACCCGAGGTGTGGAGCACCTATGGGGTGCGTGGAGAAGGGATGCGCGTGGCCGTCGTGGACACGGGCATCGACTACACGCACGCGTCCTTCGGGGGAGCCGGGACGGTTGCCGCATTCGAGGCGAACGACCCGACCTTCATCGAGACAGGGACCTTCCCGACGGAGAAGGTGATCGGCGGATTCGACTTCGTCGGCGAGAACTACGACGTCCTCGACGACGACACGTCGAACGACACCCCACGACCCGATTTCGATCCATTGGATGAGGACGGGCACGGAACCCACACCGCCAGCACGGTCGCCGGCATCCGCGTCCCGGGACACGTGGGCCGCGGTGTCGCACCGATGGCGAAGCTCTACGCCTACAAGGTCTGGGACGTGGGCAACTCCACCGATGACGTCCTGGTGGCTGCGTACGAGCGTGCCGTGGACCCGAACCAGGACGGCAACGTCGCCGACGCCGTGGACGTCCTCTCCTTCTCCGGTGGGGTGAGCTACGGAACGTTGAACTCGCTCGAGGCGAAGGCTGCGCAGCGGGTCGTCGACCTCGGAACCGTCTTCGTGGCCTCAGCGGGCAACGAAGGACACCAGGCGGTCGGAGGATCCCCGTACATCCTCGGTACCCCGGCCTCCGCTCGAGGCGTGGTAGCGGTCGCTGCCTCGATCGACGAGTTCGTCGCGCTGCAGCTGGTGATCAACAGCACATCGGACGGCACCATCCCGGAGCTCCCCGACAACGGTCTGACGGTGCACCAGGACTGGTCGGGCGATCTTCCGCCCGGCGGCATCACCGATGATCTGTTCGACGGCAGGGAGATCGACGAGGCGGAGACGCCGGCGGATGCGATGTTCTGCGATCCACTGCCCGGCGGCTCACTCACCGACCAAACGGTGCTCGTCTTCAAGGGATCGACCGGCGAGGGCGACTGCGACGGGACGACGAAGGTGTTCAACGCGCAGGAGGCGGGTGCCACGGCCGTGATCTTGGTCTCGCAGTTCGGCGGCCTGCCGTTCGGCCTCGGACCGGGCGAGCACGTGGACGAGATCACGATCCCTGCCGTGATGATCTCGGGCGCCGACGGCGAGGCGATCCTCCTCGAGCTCAGCCCGAACGCGCCGGCCGCCTACAACGAGGGGACCGTCAACGCCACGATCAGCGACGTACCGGCGATCATCCCCGGCTTCGATGACGCCTTCACGGACTTCTCGTCCGAGGGCCCGGCTCGGTTGACGAGCGACCTGAAGCCCGACATCTCCGCACCCGGGTTCAACATCGCCGCCGCGGCTGTGGGGACGGGGAACGAGGCGATCGAGCTCTCGGGCACCTCGATGGCGGCTCCGCACGTCTCGGGCGTCGCCACGCTGCTCCGGCAGCTCCATCCGAGCTGGAACCCGGCCCAGATCAAGGCCGTGATGATGAACCAGGCGAACCGCAACATGAAGAACAACGACCTGACGACGCCGGTGTCGGCCACCCTGATGGGCTCCGGACGCGTCGATGCGTTCCAGTCCGCTCGTGCCCGATCGGTGGCGTGGCCCGGCAGCCTGTCGTTCGGGTTCGCACCGACACCCACGCCGTGGAGCGCGATCCGGAGCTTCCGGGTCAGGAACTTCGACGGCGGGTCGCACGGCTACTCCGTCACGGGAGTGGACCGGTACTCCGACTTCAATCCCGCGATGACGCAGCTCAAGGTGTCGACCAACGGCTCGACCTTCGGGACGAGCAGGTCGTTCACGCTGGGAGCCGGACAGTCGCAGCGGGTGTGGGTCCGCCTGACCCTGAACCCGAGCGTCGTGTCCGAACCTGAACAGGAGTTCGGTTGGTACTACTTCCACCCGAACATGGACGGCACCGTGCAGGTCACGCAGAGCGGCGCCCCCGCCGACGTCCTGCGGCTGCCATGGCACGTCGCCCCGCTCGCCACGTCGGACAACGGACTGTCGGAGACGTTCCTGGATCTCACGACCGGTCCCGCGACGATGGAGTTGACGGAAGGGACGGCAGCCGGGATCTCCTACGCCGACCTCTACCTGCTGGGAGCGACCGATCCGGCGGAGAGCCGCGGCGAGGAGGACCTCGTGGCCGTCGGCGCACGGTCCTTCACCGGGAGCACGATCGACGGGACCGCGGAAGGCGTCCCCACCGGGACGGACGAGCTCGGCGGGTTCACCTGGCAGGAATTCCTGACCAACGCGGATGAGCCGACCGAGCCGGTGGAGTTCGGCGTCCAGGCATGGGGCGTGCACAACACCACGGAGACGCTCGAGGTCGACGTGTTCGTCGACGCGGGCGCCGACGGCGTCTTCGCGGACGCGGACCTCCAAGCCGACTACCTGGTGGCGAAGCTGCCTGGCCCCGGCGGCCAGGTCTGCGTCTTCGACCTCTCGTTGCCCGCGCCGTTCGACGAGTGTGCGGCCCTGTACTTCGCCGACTACAGCAACTTCAACTCCAACCTCGTCGGATTGGTGGTGGATGCCTCGGCGATCGGGTTGGACGACAACGCGCCGGAGCTCGCCTACCGGATCGAGGCATGCACCGGAACGTTCTCGGGCGATGTGCCCGGCCAGATCTGTGACTCGATCGGGGAGATCGACGAGGGCACCGGCACATGGAACCTCACGCTCAACGCGATCGATCCCGCTCTGGTGATCGATCCGCTCGTGTGCAAGGGGTTCTGGGACGGCGGGGACTGCGACGCGCTGAACCCGATCACGGTCACGACCGGGTCCGCGGGACCGGATGACGACCCATCCATCCTGGCGTTGTTCCCGAACGACGCGCCCCACCGGACCCCGACCGTGGTGGGAACCGACACGTAGAGGTTCATCGGTGGTCCGGGGACGGCTTCGGCCGTCCCCGGACTCACCGCCTGAGCGGCGCGATCCTTCGTCCTTCGGCGGAGTCCTCGATCAGCGTGGCGAGACGCCGCTCCCGCGTTTCCTCCCGCTTCGCGGTCATGACCCACCGGATCGTGTTCTGCCGGTATCCCTTCGGCTGTGTCTCGAACCACGCCCACGCTCGCTTCCTCGCGCGGAAGCGCTTCTCGAACGCCGGTGAGAGCACGGCCTCGTCCCGCCGCTCGTAGGAGTAGATGCCGGATCGGTCCTCACGCCGGGCCTCGAACGCCTTCCGACCCGCCGGCCGCATCCTGCCCTCGTCCGTGAGCACGGCCACACGCCCGATGTTCACCGCGCTCCACACGCTCCCGGTCCGCCGAGGGGTGAAGCGGATCATGTACCGCTCGTCGTCGATGCGCTTGCGCACGCCGTCGATCCACCCGAAGCAGAGGGCCTCGTCCACCGACTCGGCCCACGTCATGCTCGCTCTGCCGGAAGACTTCTTGTAGTAGCCGACCCACAGCTCCCGCTCGCTGGAGTGATGTCGTTCCAACCAGCGACGGAAGTCCGCGGGTCGCTCGAACGTTGTGACTGACATGCCTCTCGAGTCTCCAATCGACCCTCCGACGGGGTCGGTGCCCAGCCCTATGCTGAGCCTCATGCGGTGTGAGTTCTGCGGCCACCCCCTGCCGGAGGGAGCTCGCTTCTGTCCGAACTGCGGCACCCCCGTGTCCACGACGCTCGGCACCGAGGAGCGCAAGATGGTCACGGTGGTGTTCGCGGATCTGGTCGATTCCACCGGCCTCGGGCAGCGGCTGGATCCCGAACGCGCCCGCGACGTGCTCGGGGGGTTCTTCGATGCCGCGAGCGAGGAACTGCGCGCGCTCCGCGGCCATCCGGAGAAGTTCATCGGCGACGCCGTGATGGCGGTGTTCGGCCTGCCGCACGTCCAGGAGGACGACGCGGTGCGGGCGGTGCGGGCGGGCCTCGCCATCCGAGGACGGATGCATCGCCTCCAACAGTCCCTCGGTCTGGGGGAGCCGCTCGAGATCCGCGTGGGCGTCGAGACGGGCGAGGCCGCGACGGGCGTGGGACCCACGGGGCAGTTGCTCGTCACCGGCCAGGTGGTCAACGCGGCGGCCCGCCTGCAATCCGCGGCGCAGCCCGGACAGGTGCTGGTCGGCGCCACCACGCACGCCCTCACGAAGGACGCGGTCTCCTTCGGCCCCCAGCAGGAGGTCGAGGCGAAGGGGTTCGCCGGCACGCTGCAGGCCTATCAGGTGGACCAGCTCACCACGCGCTCCGCCCGACGCACGATCCCGTTCGTGGGTCGCGCGAACGAGATGGACATCCTCCGCGGGAGCGTGGCGCGGGTGAAGGCGACGGCCAGCCCGCTCCTGGTCTCGATCATGGGCGAGCCGGGCGTGGGGAAGTCGCGGCTCGCCGATGAGCTGCTCGCCGGGCTCGACGCGGACGTCACGGTCGTCCGAGGACGCGCGCAGACCTACGGCGACACGGCGACGTTCGCCCCCGTGACCGCGATCGTCCGTGAGATCGCCGGCATCGAGGACGACATGGCGCCCGAGGAGGCGATGCGCCGGCTCCAAGACGTCGTCGACGGCTGCTGCGACCCGAGCGAGGCGGAGCGGGTCGCCGGCCGACTGGGTCTCACCATCGGGGTCGGCGGACCGAAGCGCGAGGAGTCGGTCTTCGTCCAGGACGTCCAGAGTGGGTTCCTCGCGCTGGTCGAGGGGCTGGGCGCCCGTGGCGAGGTCGTGCTGGTGTTCGAAGACGTCCACCTGCTCCGTCCGCCGATGCTCGATCTGATCGAGCGGGCGGCGGCCGCCTCCAAGACCGTCCCCAAGCGGGTCCTCACGATCGCGCTCGGCAGACCGGAGCTCCTGGAGGAGCGCCCGGCCTGGGGATCCGGTGCCGTGAACGCGGTCACGTTGCGACTCGACCCGCTCCCGCCGCTCGAGGCGGTCGAGCTGGTGCGGGAAGCCGCAGGAGGACGCGTGGGCGATGCCGAAGCCGACGAGATCGCCAACCGCACCGGCGGGAATCCGTTCTTCATCGTCGAGACGACCGGCATGGTCCTGCGGGCTCGGCAGGACGGCGCGGCAACCTCCGGGCGTGAGCTCCCCCCCACCGTGCAGGCCGTCGTGGCCGCCCGCTTGGACAGCCTCCGACATCGGCTCCGCGACCTGGCCCGGCGGGCCTCCGTGTTCATCTTCTCCTTCGACCAGGAGGAGCTCGCCACGGTGTCGGACGCGGAGCCCGAGGATCTCCAGGGTCTCGAGGAGGCGGAGATCCTCGTGCGGGACGACGCCGGCCGGGCACCGCGGTGGCGGTTCCGTCACGAGACCGTCCGCGAGGTCGCGTACGCGAGCCTCCCGAAGCGTGAGCGGCGAAACCTGCACGAGAAGATCGCTCAGGCTCTGATGGAGTCCGGACACCGCTCCTACGCGGCCGATCATCTGGAGCGTGCGGCGCTGGCTTCGCTCGATCTCGACCCCGCGGATCGCCGACTCCCGGAGCTGGCGGCCGACGCCCTGGTCCTCGCCGGCGATCGCGCCCGTCGGCGCATGGAGAGCCGGTCGGCCCTCGACTACTACGCTCGCGCGCTCGGGATGGCGGGGGCCGAGGAGACCTGGGGGATCCGCGAGGGGCGGGTCCTCGCCGGCACCGGGGAGGCGCATTACTGGCTCGGCGAGTACCCGGCCGCGAGCGAGGCGTTGGCCCGCGCCGTCGAGCTCGGCGAGAAGTTCGACGACGCGTGGACGCTCGCCCTCGCGCTCCGGTACCAGGGCGACATCGCGATCAACGTCGACGGGGATCTGGATCAGGCGGAGCGGCTCTTGGCGGACTCGCTCGCGGCCGCGGGGGAGCTCGACGACGCCTGGGCGACCTCGCGGTCGCTGCTGTTCGCGGGGTGGGTCCCCTGGACCCGGGAGGACTACGACCAAGCCGACTCGATCTGGCATCGAGCGCTCGAGCTGGCGGAGGAGCACGACGACACCTGGGCCCGGGTCCGAGCGCTGACGGCGCTCTCGATCAACGAGTCGCAGAAGAACCAGACGGAGGAAGCCGCCCGGTTGATCGAGCAGGCGCGCGAGCTCGCCGAAGAGATGGGCGATCGGTTCAGCGTCGCCGTCACGATGGTCCAGCGCGGACGCCTCGACGAGGACCTCGGGAACCACGCGGAGGCCATCCCTCGGTTCGACCGCGCGATCGAGATCTTCCAGGAGCTCGGCGCTCGGTGGGAGATGGCCGACGCGCTCGCCGAGCGAGGGATCTGCTACCGCGACCTCGGACGTCTCGACGAAGGCGAGGAGGATCTGAAGAGCGCGATCCGCATCTCCGGCGAGCTCGGCGAGCAGCAGATCGCGGGATGGTCGGGCCGTGCCCTCGATCGCCTGGCGCAGATCCGCGCCGAGAACGCGGACGAGCGAGTCTCCGGCGGCTAGATCGCGCTACAAGAGCGACGACTGACCACGCACGGCCCTGCGGGTGCGGCGCGGACCGACGTCGAGCTCGCCCTCGGCCGGATGCTCGACGAGGGCGACGACCCGCGCCGTCATGAACCGTCCGGTCCTCACGGCTTTGCCACCGCGCGTGACCTCCGAGACCTCCACGATGCCTCGGCCCGTGGTGACCTCCACACGGCGCCCGGCGCGGGTGGCCTCGATCTCGTAGGTCTGGACGCCGTTGCCGATGTCCACCACGATCTCGACACGGTCGCCGCGCATATCGACATGATAGGCGTCGATGCCGACGCTCCCCGTTCACCGCCCTTCCCGCGGACCGCGTTTCGCGATCATCTGTTCCGGACACCTTGAGAGGAGGGACGCGGAGGGAGCGTGACGGTGCGGCCGCACATCGGCACCAGCGGTTGGCAGTACGACGACTGGCGGGGCGTCTTCTATCCGGATGACGTGCCGCAGCGGGACTGGCTCACGTTCTACGCCGAGCGGTTCGGCACGGTCGAGGTGAACAACTCGTTCTATCGCCTTCCGGAGCGGGCCACGTTCGAACGCTGGAGGGACCAGACACCGCCCGGGTTCGTCGTCACCGTGAAGGCCAGCCGGTTCATCACGCATATGAAGCGGCTGAGGGATCCTGAGGAACCCGTCGAGCTCCTCTGGGAACGAGCGACCGGTCTCGGAGACCGCCTCGGACCGATCCTGTTCCAGCTTCCGCCACGGTTCCCGGTGGACGTCGGGCGGCTGCGCACGTTCCTGCAGGTCCTTCCGAAGGGGATGCACCCCGCGTTCGAGTTCCGCGACCGATCCTGGTACACGGATGACGTCTTCCTCCTGCTCGACGACGCGGGCGCCGCCCTCGTGTGGCCCGACGGGCCGGGGATGCGACACACCCTCCCCATGACCGCGGGGTGGCTGTACGTCCGCTTCCATCAGGGAACGGTCGGCGGTCCCGACTACCGCCGCGACAAGTTGCGACGATGGGCCTTGCGGATCTCCGCCACTGGCGCGGAGGAGACCTATCTCTATTTCAACAACGACCCGACCGGCGCCGCGATCCGCGACGCTCGGACCATGATCGAGCTCCTCTCGGAGAGGTAGTCACGTGGAGCCACGGAGGATCGATCTCGACGCGCTCCTGACGGCGCACGCGTCCATGCGGGTCGAGCGTCCGCCGGAGCTCTGGCAGGTCGATGTCGACGACGAACCGTTCATCCGGATGTTCGGCGAGATGATCGTCGTGGGACTCCTGCATCACGACGTCCTGGCGGACCTCACGCTGAACGCGTCGAACGTGACGATCCGACGACGGCCCGGACGGTCTCACGCGGGGCGACTACGTCGCCGTGACCATCCACGGGCCCGGCGCGTGGCAGCGAGACATGACGTGGACGCCCTCGTCCGCCGATCCGCTCTGGAGCGCCGACCTCGACGCTGCCGTCCGGGGCCGCGTCCGTCTCCTTCGGCTACCTGCGGAGCTCCGACCAGGACGAGGGATCCATCACCGTGTTCATCCTCGATCGCTCCCGGCGGATGGGTCGTCCAGCACATCCGGATGACTCCTCGAGCAGGGGTGTTTGGGCCACAGCCTCGAGGGTAGGGAACGCCTGGTACCGGCCCGAGTGAGCATCGACCCGAGGAGGCGAACGATGACCGCCGCAGGATCCGAACGCGACCCGATGGACGTCGGCCAGCCCGAAGAGGCTCAACTGGCCGACGACGACCTCGCAGAGCGGAAGCCGAGTCCACCGGGCGCCCCCGACGAGGAGAAGGCCGAGGACGAGCTGGAGCCGCTCGAGGGTGGCGCGGAAACGCTGGCGGACCTCGACGAGGAGGCCGGCCAGGCGAACCGGCCGGGAACGGAACGACCGCCCGTCTGAGGGCGGCCGCTCCTCTTGGCGCAACGGTGCCGAGCTAGCGAGATCGGCGCAGCGCCTCGATCAGGTCCCACTTTCCCATCCGAGACCTGCCGGGGATCCCTTCCTTCTTCGCCTGCTCGTAGAGCTGCTCCCGCGTCCGGTCCTCCAATGCGCGGCCGGGAGCCCCTCCTCGCCGCCGTGCCGCGGCAGCCTGGCGCCCGAGGTCCTGTCGCACGGACTTCGGGAGCTTCGAGATCGTCCGCTTCTTCCGCGCCGCCTTCTGCGCGCTCTTGATGTTCCGCTTCGCGGCGCCGACCTGCTTCCTGCTCGCCATGACCTCACCTCCGATCGAGGGTTCCGATCGACCGATACCCGGCTCCGTCGATCGGAACACTCCGCGGGTCCGTGATGCGGCCGCGGATCCATCGTTCGATCCCCGACGCATCGGTCGCGCCGCTGCATGGCCAGCCCATCCCACCGCTCATCCCGGGTATCGTCCCGGGCGATGCGGTTCGCGCCGACCGATATGGGGTTCATCGCGGACCCCTACCGTGACTACGACGAGCTCCGTCGCTCCGCGCCCGTCGTCTACGACGAGGCGACCGATCACTGGCTGATCTCCCGCTACGCCGACGTCGACGCCCTCCTGCGGGATCGTCGGTTCGGCCGCACCTACCTCCACACGACGACGCACGAGGACATGGGCCGTCCCGCTCCGCCCGAGTGGCACCGGCCGTTCTGGGACCTGATCAACGCGGGGATCCTCGACATGGAACCTCCCGACCACACACGCGTGCGCAGGCTCGTCGCGAAGGCGTTCACACCGAGGTTCGTCGAGTCACTGCGACCCCGCGTCCACGCGATCTTCGAGGGCCTGCTCGAGGGTGTGGCCGGCGCGGGAGAGTTCGACCTGCTCCCCACGCTGGCGGAACCGCTGCCGGTCATCGTGATCGCGCAGATGCTCGGCGTCCCCGAGGCCGACCACCACCTCCTTCGTCCGTGGTCCGCCGACATCGTGAAGATGTACGAGCTGAACCCGTCCGAGCCGGCCCAGCACGACGCCGTCCGAGCGAGCCTCGAGTTCTCCGGCTACCTGCGGGAGCTAGCTCGGGAACGCAGGGCCGCGCCGGGCGACGACCTGATCTCCGGCCTCGTCCATGTGATCGACGAGGGCGACACGCTGACGGAGGACGAGCTCGTCGGTACGTGTGTCCTGCTGTTGAACGCCGGGCATGAGGCGACGGTGAACGCGACCCTCCTCGGCTGGTGGACCCTGTTCCGGCACCCGGATCGGCTCCGGCAGCTCCGGGCGGATCCCTCGCTGCTCCCGACGGCGATCGAGGAGCTGCTGCGGTTCCAGACGCCGCTGCCGATGTTCGAGCGCTGGGTGCTCGAGCCGTTCGAGCTCCATGGGGTCCAGATCCCGAGAGGCGCGGAGCTCGGGCTGCTGTTCGACTCCGCCAACCGCGACCCGGACGTCTTCGATGAACCCGACGACCTCCGCCTCGATCGCAGGCCGAATCCCCATCTCACGTTCGGCGCGGGGATCCACTTCTGCCTCGGAGCCCCGCTCGGCCGGATGGAGCTCCAGATCTCGTTCGGGACGATGCTCGAGCGGTTCCCTAGCCTCGAGCTCGTGGAGGAACCGCGGTTCCGCCCGAACTACATCATCCGCGGGCTCGAGGGCCTGCAGGTCCACACCTAGGCCCGGGAGGAAAGAGCACGGTGAGCGACGACCGGTACGAGCGGGGGCGGGAGCGATTCCTCGAGGTGCACGACGAGAAGGCGCTGAACGCGGTCGAAGGTCTCGGCGACCTCGGTCGAGCGATCGTGGAGTTCGCGTACGGCGACGTCTACACGCGCCCGGGCCTCGCGCTCCGGGACCGCGAGATCGCGGCGGTCGCGGCGCTCGTCGCGACCGGGCGCTCCTCGCAGATCCCCCAGCACCTCAGGGCCTCCCTCAAGGCAGGGCTCTCACCCGAGGAGCTACGCGAGATCATCCTGCAGACGGCGACGATCGCGGGGTTCCCGCCGGCGATGAACGCGATGTCCACGCTGAAGACCGTCCTGAAGGAAGTCGGGGCGGGGGAGGCCGGCGCGGGGGAAGCACGGGACGCGTGAGCCGGGAAGATCAGTCCGGTCGGCTGGGGGCCTCGACCCGGACCGGGAGCCGTTCGTATTCCAGCACCCGGTTCCACGGGACGTGGATCTTCGTGAGGTGCACGACGCCGCCCTCGATGTCGAGCGTCCGCTCCATGAGGAAGTCCGCCGTCCACGTGCCGGCGTCGAAGCGGTCCGCCCGCACCACGATCCGCTCGCCTTCGTCCGAGCCGTCGTCGAGCCAGGCGCGGATCTCCGTGCGGGTGAGGAAGGCGTCGTCGACAGCTTGGACGACCTCGCGGGTGAACCGGATCACCCGATGCCACGGGACGATCGTGGTCGTCCCGAGCGAGATCCCCCGCTCCATCGAGTCGAAGTGCTCGGCCGGGACGTCGAGCGTGCTGGTACGGCCTCCGGGATCGGCCAGGTGGACCCGGTAGACGTTCTGGTCGGGCGCGCTCATCGGTGGAGAGCGTATCCCTGACCGGATGCCGACGCATCCGCCGAAGGGCTAGGTCGAACGGCTCCTCCTCACGGCGCGCGTTCGTCGAGGCGGAAGACCGCGTTGGCGAGGAAGTCCACGGTCCACAGGTCTCCGGCCGCCGGGATCGGCCCGAATCCGACGAGCTCCAGCTCGTCCTCGACCTCGCCGCTCTCGACGTCGAGCCGGTACAGGGTGTTGTTCCCCGAGACCCAGTAGGAATCACCGAGGACGATCCCGCCGAACAACGCATCGTCGACCGGCACGCGGTCTCGCACCTTCATCGTCCGGAGGTCGAACCGCAGCACGCTCTCCTCGAACGAGCTGGAGACCCAGAGGATGTCGCCGTCCACCGCGAGTCCCTCCGGCTCGAAGGACTCGAGCTCGATCTCGTCGACGACGGTCTGGGTGCGGGGATCGATCCGCACGAGCGCCCCGGCCGCGGCGACCCAGACCTGTTCGCGAGCGAACACGAGACCTCCGAGCGGCCCGTCTACCTCCACCCGCGCGACGATCTCCCCCGACCCGGGATCGATCTGGACGACCTCCTCGCCCTGGCCGGCGACGCCCCAGATGCCCGACGGCGTCGACGTGAGGCCGAACACCCCTCCGGGGACCCGGAGACGGTCGATCACCTCGCCACGCACGGGGTCGAATCGCACGATCGCCCCCGCGTTCGGCGTCTCGATCCACAGCGTGCCGTCCACCTCGTGCATGCCGCACGGTCCCCCCGGCATCCGTTGCGTCGAGACCACCTCGTTCGT
>JAJNBA010000116.1 GCA_021155985.1 Actinomycetes bacterium | reverse complement strand
GTCGGAGGGATCGTGATCGCGCCGACCTCGCGGATCAGGATCCATCGCCCGCGGTCGTCCTTCTCGAGGATCCCGTCGTCCAGGAGCATCGAGAGCATCTGCTCGACGAAGAGGGGGTTGCCCTCGGACGCCTCGACGATCTTCGCACGCACCGCGGCATCCAGGTCCGTGGTCCCGAGCAGGTTCGCGGCCACCTCCGCGCTCTCATCCTCCGACAGGGGCTGGAGCACGAGGATCCGGCGTCCGTCCGACTCCTCGCCCCACTCGGGATGCGCGTCGAAGAGGTCGGGTCGGGCCGAGCACGCGAGCACCACGGGCACCCCCGTCAGGTTCGATTCGACGTAGGAGATGAGGTCGAGGAACGTCCGCTCCGCCCAATGGATGTCGTCGATCAGCACGATCAACGGCCGCCCGTCGGAGAGCAGCTCGAGGAATCGTCGGGCGGCCCAGAACGTCTCCTCCACGGGATAGTTCGCCGTGGACAGGCCGATCGCGCCCGCGATCCGATCCGCGACGTCGCGCCCCTCCGGCCCGAGGAGCGCCACCAGCTTCTCCATCGCGTCCGCCGCCGGGTCGTCGTTGCCGATCCCGGCGACGTTCCTCGCGATCTCGGCGAGCGGCCAGAACGTGAGGCCCTCGCCGTAGGAGAGGCATCGCCCGTGCAGGTCGAGACCCTCGGAACGGGAGACGAACTCCTTGAGGAGTCGTGACTTCCCCGTCCCGGCGGGAGCGACCACCGTCACCACCTGGCAGCTCTCGGACGCTCGTGCTCGGTCGAGGGCATCCGTGAGCACCGTGAGCTCGTCGTCGCGGCCCACCATCGGGGCGTCCAGACGGCGCGCCACGCCCTCCTCGTGGTGGCCGACCGAGAGCAGCCGGTACGCGGGCATCCGCTCGGACTTGCCTTTCAGCTCGAGCGGCTCCACGGGCTCGGCGGTGACCCCGTCCTTCACCAATCGGTACGTGGGCTCGCCCAGCAGGATCTCCATCGTGGGCGCGTTCTGCTCGAGGCGAGCTGCGACGTTGACGGTGTCGCCGGTGACCAGCCGATGTCCGACGCTCACGTCGCCGGCGACCACCTCGCCGGTGTTCACACCCGTGCGGTTCTCGATCCTGATCCCGTAGACCTCTTCGAACCGGGCGTTGAGGCCGACGAGCTCCTCCTGCATCTCGGCGGCCGCCCGCACGGCCCGCATCGCGTCGTCTTCGTGGAGCTGCGGGAGCCCGAAGACGGCCATGACGGCGTCACCGATGTACTTCTCCACGGTGCCGCCGTGCCGCTCGAGCGCCGTCCGCATCGCGTTGAAGTACTGGTTCAGGACCTCGCGGAGCGTCTCCGTATCGAGCCGCTCCGCCAGCGCCGTGGAGCCCTTCAGGTCGGAGAAGACGACCGTGACGGTCTTGCGGACCTCCTCCGGGACGACCTCGACGGCGGCGAGCTGCGCGCCGCACATGCCGCACATCCGGAAGCGGTCCGGGTTCTCCTCACCGCAGCTGGGACAGGTCTGCACCTGACGAGTGTACGCCCGGCCCCTTCGGGGCCGGGCGCACCGTTTCCGCTGGTAATCAGAGGGAGATCAGGTGCGGCGGGGCGGGTCTCCACCCGGGAGCCAGCCGATGCTGATCGAACCGCCCTGCCCATCACCGGTCTGACTCACGATGCACGGCGCCGACGCCTGTGGGTTCGCGCTCGGGCATTTCGGCGCGAGCGCGACGAACAGTACCCCACCTGCCGCGGCACCGTTGACATCCACCTCTCGATACGAGGCGCCATTGTTCTCCCACGGGGCTGCAGTCGGGAGACCGATGCACCAGTCCGCATGGGCCTGCCCGTTGTTCGCGGACGCTCGCCAATCAGCCCTGGTGATGTGGTTGCTCAAGAAGACCGGTGTGTCTTCCACCGAGTCGGTCTCTGTGGTCGCGTACGAGAAGACCCTGTTGTCGAAGATCAGATCCTGTCCCGGGCAGGTGAGCCCGGGCAGGACACCCAAGAGGTCGCTGGCTCCCAGCGTGCCGCTCGCCGAAAGGGAGTACTGATCGTTCGTCCCACGGAGGAATGCCTCGCAGGTGTCGCCGGTTCCGCAGGATTCCCCGTCTTCCCATATGTCGAAGGGGTTCGACGCAGGGCCCGTGACGATCGGGTTCTTGGTGCTCCTCGGGATGAGCCGGTAGCCGGTGAACTGAGGTTCGTTCTCAGTCAGGATCCTCAGGGTACCGGGCCCGAACGTGGCGACGCCGGCAACGAGTGGCTGCGGCATGACCTGCAGCGTGCCGGAGGCAGAACCGGGTGACGTATCCAACACGAACGTCACGAGGATCTTGTCATTCAGAACCGTGTTGCCTACCTCGTCGACCAACTTCACCTGCACGAACGAGGTTCCGTCCACGAGGTCGGAGGCTGTGATCGTTTCGCCCACCTCCGCGTCCTGTGGCTGGTTGACGAAAGCGAACGAGTTCTGTGCCGCGCCGCTCGCCATCGGTACCGCGAACACCGAGATCATCAGTGTGGTTGCGACGGCGAACAACGCCGTTTTGATACGTCGATCCGTTGCCTTCACAGGATCCACCCCCTGGTGGTCGCCGTTCTGTCTATCCGGGAGGCCCGGCGCACCCCAGACCAGAACGGGAATCATCCCCTTTTCGGCCTATGGCGTCAACCGGAGCGCCCTAAGGCAACCGATCTAGAGGATCGGGAGGTAGCGCTCGATCTCATACGGGGTCACGTGGGACTTGTAGGCGTCCCATTCCTCGCGCTTGTTGCGGAGGAGGAACTCCAGCACGTGGTCGCCGAGTGCCTCGCGGAGCACGTCGGAGCCCTCCGCGAGGTGGATCGCCTCGACCAGATCTTCGGGAAGCGATCGGATCCCCGCGACCTCCCGCTCGTGCTCGGTCATCTCGTAGATGTTGTTCGAGGCTTCCGGCGCCAGGTCGTACTCGCCCTCGAGGCCGGCGAGCCCGGCCGCGAGCATCGCGGAGAACGCCAGGTACGGGTTGCACGCAGGATCCGGGGAGCGGTACTCGATCCGGGTCGCGCCCTCTTTGCCCGGCTTGTACATCGGCACACGGACGAGCGCGCTCCGGTTCCGACGCGCCCAACACACGTAGACGGGCGCCTCGAACCCGGGCACGAGCCGCTTGTAGGAGTTCACCCACTGGTTCGTGAGCAACGTGATCTCGGGCGCGTGCCGGAGCAGTCCCGCGATGTACGCCTTCGCGGTCTTCGACAGGTGGTACTCATCCGTCGCATCGAAGAACGCGTTGCGGTCGCCCTCGAACAGCGACTGGTGCGTGTGCATCCCCGAGCCGTTCACGCCGGCGACGGGTTTCGGCATGAACGTGGCGTAGATGCCGAACTCGTGGGCGACCTCCTTCACCGTCAGGCGGTACGTCATCACCTGATCGGCCATCGTGAGGGCGTCGGTGTAGCGGAGGTCGATCTCGTGCTGGGACGGCGCGACCTCGTGATGGACGTACTCGACCGGGATCCCCATCGACTCGAGGTACTGCACCGTGCGCTTGCGATAGTCGGTGGCGACGTCGAGCGGCGTCTCGTCGAAGTACCCGCCCTGATCGAGGAAGGTCGGGTCGTCGAGAGACTTGAAATAGAAGAACTCGAGCTCCGGGCCGACGTAGAACGTGAAGCCCTTGTCCGCGGCGCGGGCGAGCTGACGCTTGAGGGCCCCTCGGGGGTCGCCGGCGAACGGCGTGCCGTCCGGCTCGAGGATGTCGCAGAACATCCGCGCCACGGGCTGCTCGGTCCTCCAGGGGATCACCTGGAACGTGGAGGGGTCGGGCAGCGCCACCATGTCGGATTCCTGGATGCGGGCGAACCCGTCGATCGAGGAGCCGTCGAAGCCCATGCCCTCCGTGAGGGCGCCCTCGAGCTCCTGGGAGGTGATCGTGAACGCCTTCAGGAACCCAAGGACGTCGGTGAACCAGAGGCGAACGAAACGGATCCCCCGCTCCTCGATCGTGCGAAGGACGTACTCGGCTTCCGCGGACAGGGTCATGTGTTCGAGGGTACGGGCGATGCGGTGGAGGGCGGTTACGCGCGCGTAAACGTTGCTCCCGTCGGTCACACGTACGATGACGTCGGTGGAGCGGAGAAGGGTGGCGTCCGGGTCCCCGTACGAGCCGGTGATCGGATTCTCTCGTGCGGCGGTCGCAGGACATCACGTGGCGGTGGCGGCGACCGCGCCCATCATGCCCGACGGCGCGGAGCCCCCGGTCGATGCCTACGGCCAGGCGAAGCGGTGCCTCGAGATCATCGTCGCGGCGTTGGAGGAGGCGGGCGCCTCGGCGTCAGACGTGGTGCGGACCC
>JAJNBA010000050.1 GCA_021155985.1 Actinomycetes bacterium | reverse complement strand
TCCCGCATCGAGCGCCTCTGGTGGCATGCTCTGACCCACTGCCCTCGCCCTGCGGATCCCGGGCACCGCGACGAGAGGCAGGCCACGTGGAAGGGATCAACCGCAAGGATCGCGTCTTCGGTCCTCCCGTACGAGGCAAGAAGGCAGCCGATCGGCCGCCGCGAGGACGGATGTGCGTGCACATCGGGTGCGAGACGGTCCTGTCCACGTACAACCCATCCGACGTGTGTTGGCTCCACGCTCCGCCCGCCTATCGCCACGCTCTCAGTCGCGACTAGACCCGTTGGTAGCATCCGGCTGGATGCGGACGCTCCGGGCGATGACGGCTGCGCTGTTGCTCGCACTGCTGTACTCGGGCGGCGCAGCGTGCACGAGTTCGAACGGGAAGCCCAGCGTCTCCCCCTCGCCGTCACTGGAGGTCGCACGGGGTGCATACGTCTACCGCGCGAAAGGGATCGAGGCCACGTTCGAGCTCAGGGGCGACGAGGGGACCCTCTCGGTCTTCAACGGGACCGGCTTCCCTTTCCGTGAGCCCGGGCTGTATCTGCTGGACGCGCGCGACGGCTCTCGGGTGGACGCCGAGGTGATCGACGCCGCTCCCGTCCCCGACGGGGAGACGCGTGCGTTCGAGGTCACGATCCGGGGCGCTCCCAGAGCGAAGCACGTCGGCCTGATCGCCTTGCTCGCAGGCGATGCCGATCTCGGCGCGTTCTTCCCCGCGAGGGATCAGGCATGAGTCGATCGGGGATGACGATCGTCGTGGGGCTCGCGCTCACGGCGCTCGTCGTTCAGGACACGACGGCTCTGTCACAGGAGGACGCCCAGGAGCAGCGCTTGATCGACACGATCTGCGCGATCCCGCCGGTGCTACTGGAGCGCACGCTTCACGGCCATCGTGAGGATCGTGCCGGCGAGATCCAACTCCTGACGCGGGAACCCGACTTCGTCGGTCACGCGGGCCTCCCCCACTCGGGGCCGTGGGACTACGTCGGCCAGGTGCCGCTTTTCTGGTACGGCCCCGGCTACGTGCCCGCGACCGGACCGATCGACCGGCGCGTCACGCTGGCCGACGTGGCCCCCACCCAGGCGGAACTCCTGGGGTTCGACTTCGACGCCCCCGACGGCGAGCCACTGCTGGACGCGTTGGTCCCGCGAGAGGACCGGCCTGAGCCGCCGGCCCTGATGGTGGTGCTCGTGTGGGACGGGGCCGGGAACAACGTGTTGGCGGAGCATCCGGACGCGTGGCCCAACCTCCGAGCGTTGATGGACGAGGGCGTCTGGTACACGCGAGCGGAGGTCGGGTCGTCGCCCCCCAGCACCGCGCAGATCCACGCCACGATCGGGACCGGCGCGTTCTCCGCGACGCACGGGGTGATCTCGCATCACTTCCGGATCGGCGATCGGATCGTGACCCCGTGGGAGGCCGGCCCCCGCTACCTGATGCGGCCCACGCTCGCCGATCTCTACGACCGCGCCCTCGGGAACCGCCCGCTGATCGGTGTGTCGGCGACGGTCGCGATCCAGCTCGGGATGGTCGGCCACGGCTCGCTGTGGGGCGGCGGCGATCGCGACCTCGTGGTGCTCCGCGAGCGAGAGGGAGCCGCCACCCTCGGCGCCGAAGGCATCCGCTGGAACCTCCCCACCACCGTGGCCCCCTGGTACCACCTGCCCGGATACGTGAACGACCTGCCGCCTCTGTCCACCTACGTCGACGACGTCGACCGCGCGGACGGACGGTTCGACGGCAAGTGGCGCGACGTGGAGATCGAGAGCGAGGCGGTCCATTTCGGGTTGCAGACACCTGCCCGGATCCCGTTCCAGGACCGGCTGATCGAGGAGCTGATCTCCACAGAAGGATTCGGGGACGACGAGGTGACCGACCTGTTCTTCATCAACCACAAGCTGATCGACGAGGTCGGCCACGTGTGGTCGATGAACAGCGTGGAGATGGAGGACTCGGTCCGGGCCGAGGACGCCGCCCTCCCCTGGCTGATCGAGCTGCTGAACCGCGAGGTCGGCGAGGGTCGATGGGTCATGGCACTCACGGCCGACCACGGCCACACACCCGACCCGGAGGTGAGCGGCGCGGACGTGATCTCGCCGACCGACGTCGGGAGGCAGATCGCGGAGGAGTTCGATCGCGACGGTGACGACGTCTCCGTGCTCGAGTACACGCAGCCGACGGAGGTCTTCATCGACCAGCGCGAGCTGGCGGAAGAAGGACATACGCTGGCCGACGTCGCCGAGTACCTCATGGGACTCACGAAGGGAGATGTCGGCGGAGAGATCTGGCCGGTCCCGGAGGAGCATCGGGCCGAGCCGGCGTTCCTCGCGGCGTACCCGTCGGAGCTGCTCGATGGTGTGCCGTGCCTCCCGCCCGGTGAGGGCTGAGCCGAGCATCCGATGACCCGGCGAGCCACGATCCTGCTGGTGGTGGCAGCGATCGTCGCGGTTCCGAGCGTCGTGCTCCAGGCGACCTGCCCCGGTGACTCATGCGCACGGTCCGGGCCGGTGCACACGCCCTTCTGTTCCCTCCCGGAGGATCTCCGATCGAAGATCGCGGCCGGGTATCGCGAGGGGAGGTCACCGGACGTCCTCGCCGTCACCGGAGGGATCGGCGTCGTCGGCTCGGTGCCGGCGGCCGGTTCGCCGACCTCGGTCGGAAGCTGGCCGTCCGCGTCGCCGCCGACCGACACGAGGACCCCCATCGTGTTCTGGGGCGACGGGGTTCGCGAAGCCTCGGGCGTTCCCGCCGGAGCGGAGCTGCGCCAGCTCGCGCCGACGATCGCGGAGATCCTCCGGTTCGAGCGACCCTTCCCCGGCGTCCGTTCCGGGCGGGCCATCCCGGACATCGCCGGACCCGATGTCCCTCGCCTCGTCCTGGAGATCGTCTGGAAAGGCGTCGGAACGGCCGACCTCGAGAACGATCCCGATGCCTGGCCCTTCCTGCGGGGGCTGGTGTCGTCGGGAGCCGGGACGCTCGCCGGGGAGGTCGGATCGCTCCCGCTGGACCCCTCGGCGGGGTTAACGACGATCGGGACCGGGGGCCTCCCCGCCGAGCACGGCATCGCGGGCGGCTGGTTCAGGAACGATGGCGGCGAGGTGGTCGCGGCCTGGGCCAACGGCGCTCCGACCAGCGTCATCGCGACGCTCCCCGACGATCTGGATCGCGCGTTCGCACAGCGTCCCCTGATCGGGATCGTCGGCACGGATCCCGGCGATCGCGGGATCGTCGGGAGCGGCTGGTACGACGTGCGCGATCGTGACGATCGGATGACGGCCGCCGACGATCGAGCCCGCCTGCGCGCCGTCACCCGACTGCTCGGGGACGGCTACGGGCGGGACGACGTACCGGACGTCCTCGCGGTGGCGATGGACGGGAGCGTGCGCTCGCTGGACGCGGAGCTGCGGCGCACCGTGCGAGCCGCACGGTCCGCCACCGGCGGGCGGGTCCTTGTCGTGATGACCGCCACCGGCGGCTGGATCCCCGGCGGATCGGGGCAGGTCGAGGCGTCCGACCTCGAGCGGATCGTGGAGACCGAGATCGACACGGACGAGCCACTGGTCCAGGCCGTCGTGCCCGGTGGCCTCTATCTCGATCAGGGAGCGATGACGGCCGCCGGCGTGACGGGCCAGATCGCTCAGGACGCCGCCCTGGCGGCTCGCGGGCCAGGCGGATCGGCGATCTTCGTCGACGCCTTCCAGGGCTTCGCCGTCCCCTTCGGGAGGTACTGCTGATGTCAGAGCTCGTCGCGACGCCCAGCGGCCGACGGCCCATCTCCTCCCGGCTCGCAGCGCTCCTGATCCTCGGTTTGGTCCTGCTCGGGGTGTCGATACGACTGTTCGGACCCGCACGGGTGGATTGGCTCCGGGCCGCGCTGGTCGTCTTCGGCTCGCTCGTGATCCAGGCGGTTCCCTTCGTGCTCGTCGGAGCCACCGCCGCCGCGCTCATCGAGGTCCTCGTTCCGATCGGAGCGTTCGAGCGGATCTCCAGGTTGCCCCGGCCGCTCCGGCTCCCTGCTGCCGGCCTGGCGGGCGTCCTCCTCCCGATCTGTGAGTGCGGATCCGTGCCTGTCGCCCGACGACTCGTCCATCGGGGCCTCGACCCGTCGTCGGCGTTCACGTTCATGCTTGCGGCGCCGGTGGTGAATCCGGTCGTGATCGCGTCGACCTTCTACGCGTTCCGAGGCCGGGACACGCTCTGGACCATGGTGCTCGGTCGCACGGGACTCGGATTGCTCGTCGCGATGGCCGTTGGGTGGGCGTTGGGGGCACTGGGGAAGGAGCAGGTTCTGCGGCCGGTCGATGAGGAGGATCGAGGGCAGAGCCTCGAGCTGGGGAAGCCTGAGCCGCGATGGCGAAGGTTCTTCGTCCACCTCGCCGACGACTTCCTCTTCATGGGCGGCTACCTGTTGCTCGGCGCCTCGGTGGCCGCGGTCGTCCAGACGTTCCTCCCGCAGGGGATCCTCGAGCGCATCGGGGGAACACCGGTGGTCGACATCGTGCTGATGATGGTGATCGCTTCGCTGCTGTCGCTCTGCTCCGAGTCCGACGCCTTCATCGCCGCGTCGTTCACCCAGTTCGGCCCGTCGGCGCAGCTCGCCTTCCTCGTGTTCGGTCCGATGGTCGATCTCAAGCTCGGTGCACTGTACGCGGGGAGCTTCCGGCGGGTGGTCGTGCAGACGATCCTGGCGGTGGCCGCGGTGACCACGCTCCTCGGCTCGATCTGGGTCGGGGCGCTGACCGGATGACCCGCGGGCGCTTCAGCCAGCGTCGGGTCGCCGTGGCCTCTGTGCTCGCCGCGTGGTCGGGACTCTTCTGGTTCCTGATCGTCTCGGACCGGGTCGACCTCTTCCTGTCCACGAGGACCTCCTGGGTGGTCCCGCTGGCCGCGGGCGGGCTGGCCGCCGCGGCGCTCGGCCTGGTCCTCGCGGGGCGTTCCGCGTGGCCGGAGCCCGTGCGGACCCGGGAGGCGGTCATCATGACGCTCCTGGTGGTGCCGGTCGTCCTGCTGATCGCGCTCCCTCCCTCGACGCTCGGCAGCTTCTCGGCACCGAAGAAGGCACGGTTCTCCGGCTCCGCCCTGTCGACGATCTACGGCCGGTTCGACCAGACGAGCGAGATCACGATGCTGACCGTCGCCGCCGGTCAGACGTCCGACGACGGCTCGCGGCTGCTCGCGACCCGTGCCGGCTCCGAGGTCGACTTCGTCGGGTTCGTCGCCCGTGACACGAGCGCTGAGGCCGACGAGCTGATGCTGTCCCGCTACGTCGTGACCTGCTGCACGGCCGACGCCAGCGTGGTGCAGGTGCGGGTCGTGAACGTCACGCCGGGGCGATTCGCACCGGACGACTGGATCGAGGTCAGGGGGCAGATCTATCCGATCGGTCGCGAGGTCATCGTGGTCGCGAGCTCGGTCGAGGACGTCCCTCGACCCGACCGCCCGTACCTGACGCCGTAGGGATCGGGCCTGCAGGGGAGGGCCCCCGGCACCCACCGATAGGATGCCTGGCCATGCCCACCGTGCAGCCCGTCCTGCGCGACGTGGCGGCCCTCGCGTTCGCCGTCCTGGTCGCCGCCGCGTGCGTGCAGGCGGGCACCGGTCCGTCGCCTCGCCCGTCCCCGGACGGGGATCCGGTATCGCCCGAGCCGACGGAGGCAGCGCCGCCCGAGCCGATCGCGGCCCATGGGGTCCTGGGTGCGCCGGACCTCCGCGACGACCCCGACCCCGACGCGGTGCCCGCTGACGGCCAGATCGACGTTTCGCCGCTCCTGGATCCTCCGACGCTGCAGCCCCCGCCGGACCGGTCGCGGCCCTTCGACCCCGAACGCGGGATCTTCAACCTCGACCACCTCGTCTTCATCGTGCTGGAGAATCGCTCCTTCGATCACTACTTCGGCACGTTCCCGGGCGCCGACGGGTTCCCGCGTGACGCGAACGGTCGGATCGACGTCTGCCAACCGGATCCCGCGACGGGCGTGTGCCACCGGCCCTTCCACGACACCAACTTCTTCGATCAGGGTGGCCCACACGGCGAGTTGGGCTCGCACATCTCTACCGCCGGTGGGGAGATGGACGGATTCGTCAAGGCGCTGCGGAAGATCGGCAACGGATGCATGAAGCCGCACAACGCCGACTTCCCTCCGTGCGTGATGGCAACGCCCGGGCCGCAAGGGCAGCCCGACGTGATGGGCTACCACACGGGGAAGGAACTCCCGATCTACTGGAAGTACGCGCGGACCTTCACCCTGCACGATCGGATGTTCGCGCCGACCGATTCCTGGACCCTGCCGGCGCATCTGTTCCTGGTCTCCGCGTGGTCGGCGACCTGCACGGACCTCGATGACCCGATGAGCTGCTCGTCGGACCAGCACAACCCCGGGAGCACTCCGACGAACCCGAACTCGCGGTGGAGCCCGTCGCAGGGCACCCCTCGCCCGTACATCTGGGCGCCGATCACCTGGCTGCTGTACCGCGCGGGCATCGACTGGCGCTACTACGTGGGCGAGGGCACCTGCATCGCTCCTCCGTGTGTCGAGCTGAAGGGCACCATGACGGCGGCGGTGCAGAATCCGCTGCCGGGCTTCGCGGCCACCGTGGCCACGGGCCAGCTCGACCACGTCCGCTCGAACGAGGAGTTCATGCAAGACGCGCGCTCCGGCAACCTCCCGCCGGTGTCGTGGGTGATGCCCGTCGTCGACCGTGGCGAGCATCCGCCGGACTCGATCGAGCTGGGGCAGGCCTACGTCGCGCGTCTGATCAACTCGGTGATGCACGGGCCTCGCGAACAGTGGCTGAGGACGGCGATCTTCCTCACCTGGGACGACTGGGGCGGCTTCTACGATCACGTGGAGCCGCCCGTGGTCGACGAGAACGGTTGGGGCCTCCGGGTCCCGAGCCTCCTGATCAGTCCGTGGGCGAAGGAGAGCCACGTCTCCCACCAGACGCTCAGCTACGACGCGTTCCTGAAGCTGATCGAGGACCGATTCCTCTCGGGAGAACGGCTCGATCCGCAGACGAGCGGCTGGCCGGACTCCCGACCCACCGTCCGGGAGGAGGTCGGGATCCTCGGTGACCTCGCGATGGACTTCGACTTCTCGCAGGATCCCCTCCCGCCACTGCCGCTCGACCCGTGGCCGTTCCGGCCTTGACCGTGTCGGGAGAGTGAACCCGCGGGGCCCCACGCCAGGTCACGTCAGCCGTCGCGGCCGACGACGAACCAGATCCCGATCACTGGAACGTCTCCCAAGTTCCACAGCCGATGAGGCTGCGTGGAATCGAACGCGATCGAGTCACCTGGCCCGAGCGCGTACTCCTCGAAGCGGAGCCGGACCCCGAGCCGCCCTTCCAGCACCACGCCGTACTCCCGTCCGGGGTGGCGCATCATCTTCTCGTCCGAAGCCGAGGAACCCCCCACGTCGTAAACGACGTGCAGGAAGTCCACGTCTTCGTGCTCGTGGCTCGTGAGCCGCTCCCACCGCACCCCGGAGTCGAGGTCGATCACGTGTCGGTCCTCGAGCTTGACCATCGCGCCGTGAACGGGCTCGCTGGGCTCCGCTCCTCCGTCGCCGGCCCCCGCCGCGGAGCCGTTGCCGCCGCTGAAGATGTCGTCGACCGAGACACCGAGCTCCGTCACGATCGCGTAGAGCGTGCTCACCGAGGGCTTGGACTGGCCCGACTCGATCTGCGAGATCATGCTGGCCGACAGACCGATGCGGCGCGCCAGCTCGCGCTGACTGATGTGCACACGATCGCGCTCCTCGCGGAGCCTCGTCCCGATGTCTTCGAGCTCTCCGGCCACCCAGCACCTCGACCCGTTCGATCGGTCGCAGCGTAGCGCTTAGCGTGACTGAGGACTACCCGTCGGGCGCCGGTATTGCCTAGCCAGGAGCAGGCGAGATATGTAGTGTCCCTGAACGGCGACGGCCTTGTCGAGAAGTGAGAGTGATCGGACGGCGCGGAACCGGAGCGACCGGGAAGCCCGGCTCGCGAGACCGGATCGGCGCGGGGGGCGGATGACCAGGATCCTGCTCAAGGGTGGATGCGTCCTCACCTTGGGTGCCAGGTCGCCGAACCTCCGGCTCGGAGACGTCCTGATCGAGGACACCGTCGTGGCCGAGGTCGGTGTCGGGCTCCGCGCTCGCGACGCCGAGCAGATCGACGCGACCGACACGGTCGTGCTGCCGGGCTTCGTCGATACCCACCGGCACGCCTGGGCCTCGCTCTTCCGGAACCTCGGTGATCACGCGTCCGACGGATCTGCCCGGGAGCCCACGACGCGTCTCGGCGATCACTTCCTGTCCGAGGACGTCTACGCCGCCACACTGATCGGCCTGCTGGGTGCGGCAGAGGCGGGGATCACGACCGTCGTCGACTGGTCCGACATCCGATCCGACGACGCCCTCGCGGGCGCCGCGCTCCAGGCGCATGCCGACGCCGGGCTGCGATCCGTGTTCGTCCACGTCCCCGACCGCGCCCCGGAGCGCGACGCCGCGGCCGCGACGAGCCAGCACGTGGGCCGCCTCGCCGACGCGGCCGGACCGTTGACCACGATCGCGTTCGGGGCGGTTCAGCCCGAGGGGACCGACCTCGGCGGGGTGGCCGAAGAGTGGGCACTGGCTCGGGAGTTGGGCTTGCGGATCCATGTCCACGGAAGCTCCGAGCGCTCGGGCCGCGGCGTGATCACCGCCCTTGCCCAGCGGAAGCTGCTCGGTGATGACGTCACGCTCGTGCATCGCTCAGAGCTCGATGACGCGGACCTCGACGCCATCGAGTCGTCGCGAGCCTCGGTGTCCTTGTCGCCCTCGAGCGAGATGGCGAGTGGACCCGGATCCCCTCCGATCCAACAGCTGATCGACCACGGCATCCGGCCGGGGTTGGGGATCGATGACGAACGGGTGGCGCCGGGCGACATGTTCGCCCAGATGCGGGCGACGATCTCCCTGCAGCACGCCACCGTCTTCGATCGCAAGCTGTCCGGAAAGGCCGGCCTCCCGCGGCTCATGAGCACGCGCGACGTCATCCGCTTCGCCACGGTTGACGGCGCCTGGGTCGCAGGAGTGGGTCGGGAGACCGGATCCATCGAGCCGGGGATGCAAGCCGACATCATCCTGCTTCGGGCCGACCGCCCCAACATCTTCCCGATCAACGACCCGATCGGCGCCGTCGTCTGGGGCATGGACACTTCGAACGTCGACCGGGTCTTCGTGGCAGGAAGACCCCTGATGCGCGGCGGCGCCCTGGAAGCGAACGTGGAGCAGGCCCGCGACTTGGCGGAGGCGGCCCTGCACCGCGTTGCGACCGCCGCCGGCCTCGCCGCGGTTGCTGCACCGGGAGGAGAGCGATGAAGGCGGCGGCGAAGCCACCTTCTGCAGCGCTCACCTCGTTCGTCGTCGGCTCCCGCTACATGCCCGTGTACATCGCGCTGCTCCTGCTCGTCATCGTGGCGTCCATCTGGGCACCGGCAACCGTGAGTGTGGTGAGTCTCCGCGCCATCGCGCCCTACGGGGCGGTGCTCGGGATCACCGCCCTCGGACAGATGTTGGTGATCATGACAGGTGGGATCGACCTCAGCGTCCCCGGGACGATGAGCCTGGCCGCCGTGATCATGGTCGGTGTCGGGGAGGGGTCGAACGAGCAGATCGCCATCGCCATCGCCACCGCGATCGCCGCCGCCGCCACGGTCGGACTCGTCAACGGCATCTTGATCGGCGGGCTCAAGCTGAACCCGCTCATCGTCACCCTGGCGGTGGGTCTGATCGTGGTCGGCGTGGTCAGTCGCTACGGAACCAAGTTCCCGGTTCAGAGCCCGGTGCCGATCGGGCTGTCCGACTGGACGTCGACCCGCATCCTCGGTGCCAGCCCCGTGCTGTGGGTCGGTGTGGCGCTCACCTTCGTTCTGATCGTCGGCCTCCGCTACACGGCGGTCGGTCGCAGGTTCCAGGCGGTGGGCGCCAACCCCGTGGCCTCCCACGTCGTCGGTGTCCGTGTGAACGTGCACCAGATCCTCGTGTACGTGCTCGCCGGGGTCTTCTATGCCATCGCCGGTGTCGCGTTGGCCGGACTCATCCGTACCCCGGGGGTCTCCGTCGGGTCGCAATACCTCCTCGGCCCGATCGCGGCGGTGGTGATCGGCGGTGCCTCCCTGACCGGAGGGTTGGCCAGCCCGTTATCCACGTTCGCCGCCGCCTTCTTCCTGACGGGTCTGAACCAGATGTTGCGAACGATGGGGCTGCCGACCGCCCTGCAGTTCGTCGTGTTCGGTCTCGTGATCATCGGAGGGATGTTGGTATCGGGAGATCGGATCGTTCGAGCCGTCGAGCAACTGATCCGAGAGCGGAGACGACCTGATCGCACGCAGACACCCACGCTCCCCCGCTCCACCAGGGGACGTGCCTGGAAGGAGGAGGGTATGTGACGGTTCCACCGATCCGTGAACGCCAGGGGTATCGACCGAGTGGGAGGAGGAACATGCAACGCATCAGGATCATCGGCGTCATCGCCGTGCTGGCGTTGGCCGCAGCAGCATGTGACGGAGGTGGGGAGACGACCCCGGATGACACGCCCGCTCCGACCGACGGCACAGGAACCGGCGGTTTGGAGGATTTCGGGGAGAGCCTCGATGCCGACCAAGCGTTGGTCGACAAGGCACTCGGCCCGGTGGACCCGTCGGATGAGGAGAGCTGGAACATCATCCTTGCCTCCATCGCTCGCGCCGATCAGGACCTCGATCAAGCCACGATCGACAAGGCGATGGAGTGTTGGAACAGCCAGCAGTGCGACACCGGGACCGGTGGCGAGACGGTGATGGGCTACGCGGACGGCGGCGGTGACACGGTGAACGTCTGGCGTGCGGTGAGCCATATGGAGGCCATCCTCCAGGCGCTCACGTACGAGGAGATCGGAACGATCGTCTCCACCGAAGCGAACTTCGGCGGACCGACGTTCGATCCCACGATCGCCGAGAACGACATCCGGTTCCTCATCAACAGAGGGGTCGACTTCATCGTCGGCTACCCGGACATCGGGGTCGGACTCAGAGAGGAAGTCCTCGAGGCCGAGGCGGCGGGCATCCCGTACATCCCGTTCTCAGCAGGCTACGTCGGTCTCCCCGGTCAGGAAGGTGCCCTGATCCCCGGTGAGGACTATCTGACGGTGGTCGGCGAGGACCTGTGTGCACTCGGGGAAAGCTTCGCAGAGGTCCTGAACACGGGTGTCGGCTCCGGCGAGGTGGCGCTCCTCGGCGGGACACCGAACAACGCCCTCTCTCTCGGCTGGCAGCAATGCGCCGTCACGGGGTTCGCGGACGAGATCGAACTGGTCAATCCGCCTGCCAACGACAACACGACGACCGGAGATACCTTCTGGTCCCCCCCGGCGATCCCCGGCGTGTTCCAAGGGCTGCTGACGACCAACCCTGAGATCCGAGGCTGGGCGTACGAGTACGCCGACGGGATGCACATCGGTCTGCAGACGTATGCGGACCTAGGCATCCCGGTGGAGAACCTCACCGTCGCGTTGCGCACCGACGAGCAGAACCTGTTCTGTGATTGGGCGGACCGGGACGAACCGACCTACCACATCTGGTACTCGGCCGGTGGCAACTTCCAGTCGCGGGTCGGCGTCACGGCGGCGATGCTGTCGCTCAAGGGCGCCGAGATCCCGGCTGAGGTCGTGGTGCCCCATGTGATGCGCGAGGTGACGGCGGACGACTGCGATCCCGATCGAGTCAACGAAGCCGTTTCCGGGACCTCGCTGGTGCCGGACTCGGTCCTGGAGTTGATGTTCGCCGGATGACGGAGAGCGTTCCTGGAGGAGGGTCGGCCCCACGTGACCCCGGCGGCCGTGTCCTCGAGCTGCGTGGAGTCTCGCGGCAGTTCGGGGCGGTTCGAGCGCTGACCGACGTCAGCTTCGACTGCCGTGCCGGTGAGGTCCACGCCGTCGTCGGGGAGAACGGCTCAGGGAAGTCGACCCTCCTCGGGATCGCCAGCGGGTTCGTCGACCCCGATCTGGGCACGGTCCAGATCGGGGGCGAACCCCTCCGTCGAGACTCCCCGTCACAGGCGAGGGCATTGGGCCTGGCGATGGCCTACCAGGACACCTCGCTGATCCTGCCCGAACCCGTGAAGAACAACCTGTTCCTCGCGGCACCCGTAGCCGAACGACCCCGGTTCTGGCGGAGGAAGAAGTGGGCGAGGAAGCTCTTGGCCGAGTTCGACCTCGACCTCGAGCTGTTCCCGGACGCCCCGGCAGGGTTCCTGAGCCTGGCCGACCGCCAGCTCTTCGAGGTGGCCAAAGCGCTCGTCACTGACCCGAAGGTGCTGCTGCTCGACGAGCCCACCACCGCGCTGGGACCGGACGAGGTGGCAGCCTTACATCGGACCGTCGCCGCGTGCAGGAGCCGTGGCGTCGGTGTGGTGTACGTGAGCCATCGTCTGCCGGAGGTGCTCGAGATCGCCGATCGCATCACGGTCCTTCGCGACGGGAGGAACCAGGGCACGTTCGACGCGAAGGCCACGAGCGAGGCGGAGCTCGTCGAGCTCATCGTCGGCCGCCCGTTCGACGCTGCCTTCCCGCCGCCCGCCCCCGAGGTGGCGGAGGGTCGCGAGGTGCTCGTCGTCGACGGCCTCCAAGGGCAAGCGTTCGGGCCGGTCAGCTTCACGCTTGAGACCGGCGAGATCGTGGGGATCGCCGGCGCCGAGGGCAACGGTCAGCCGCAGCTCTTCGACTGTCTGGCGGGCCGCCAGCCGCCGAAGGCCGGCCTGGTCGTCTGCGACGGCAAGGAGCTGTCGCTCATCTCGACCCATGAGGCCGTGGGGGCCGGCGTCATGCTGCTCCCCGGCGATCGCACCCACGAGGCCCTGATGCCGCTGCTCGGTGCCAGGGTGAACATCACGATCCAATCGTTGCGCCGGTTCTCCGTCCTCGGCCTCCTGCGGAAGCGCGCGGAACGGCGCGCGGTCACCGGCCTCGTCGAACAGCTGGAGATCCGGACGCCGTCCCTCGAGCAACCGGTCGGGTTCCTCTCGGGGGGCAACCAGCAGAAGGTCTCGGTGGCCCGCACCTTCCTCAAGGAGCCGTCCGTGATCCTCGCCTACGAACCGACGCAGGGAGTCGACGTCGGCTCGCGGTTCGACATCTACGAGGCCCTTCGCACCCGAACGAACAGCGGGACGGCGATGCTCGTGAAGTCGAGCGACCCCATCGAACTCGCCGGACTGTGCGATCGGGTGCTCGTGATGTCCCGGGGCCAGATCATCGAGGAGATCCCCGGCGACGAGCTCGACGAGCTGCGCATCGTCGAGGCGATGGTGCGAGGGCCGGGGTTGTCGAAGGCAGGGCGGTCGCCCCTCGGGGTCGCGATGCCGAAGGCACCCGCGGTGAACGGAGGGCCATGAGCGAGCGGACCGACGCGGCACGACGGGCCGTTCGGAAGGTCATCCGCGACGCTCGCGACAAGAACAAGTGGCGCAAGATCATCCGGTTCCGCCTCTGGATGCCGGTGGTGCTCCAGATCCTGCTCGTCGCTGCGCTGCTGGGGTACACGAACTCGCGGTTCCCGGGCTTCATCAACAGCACGAGCATCTCGCAGATCCTCATCCTGGCGCTGCCCCTGATCGTCGCGGCCATGGCGCAGAACCATGCGCTCCTCGTCGGGTATCTCGACCTTTCCGTCGGCGGCATGATCAGCCTCGGCGTGGTCATCGCCTCTTTCCTGATCCCCGCCGACGCGTCGGTCTCCCAGATCCTGATCGGCATCGGGGTCATCCTGCTCTGCGGAGTCGCCCTCGGTCTCGTGAACGCCGGCCTGATCCGAGGACTCAAAGTCCCCTCGATCATCGCGACCCTGGCCACCTTGAGCATCCTGGACGGGATCTCGCTGACGTTGCGACCCACGGCCCAGGGGGTCATCAGCCCCGACCTGGCCAGGGCCCTCACCACGAAGATCGGACCGATCCCTGTGGCATTCATCATCGTCGTCGTCGGGGCGATCCTGGCCGACGTGTGGCTCCATTCGTCGGGGTCAGGACTCGCGCTCCGGGCGGTCGGGTTCGACGAGCGGTCGGCGAAACGCGGCGGGGTCAGGACGAACTGGCTCCGGGTCCGCGCCCTCCTCTTCTCGGCCGTGCTGGCTGCGGTCGCTTCGTTCCTCATGCTGGCCCGATCCCCGATCGGGAATCCGCAGGTGGGCTCCACGTTCGCGCTGAACAGCATCACTGCCGCCGTGCTGGGAGGTGCTTCCCTCGCGGGAGGCAGGACGACGTTCATCGGGGGAACGGTGGCGGCGATCCTCCTCGCGCTGATCCTCACCGTCTTGCCGTACCTCGGTCTGCCACCCAGCGATGGACCGATGATCTTCGGCTTCCTGGTGCTCGTCGGGATCGTGCTGTTCCAGCTCGGCGACATCAAGGAGCTCGCGAAGAGGAACTACAAGCGGGTCAGGCGTCTCGTGGTGGGAAGCCGCCCGCCGAAGGCCGCGAGCCTGCCCGCGTTCTATCCGGCCGGGACCGACTTCGGCGTCGTGCCGTCCGGAAGGATGCTGATCACGGGCGGGACCGTGCTCAGCCTGGATCCCGCGGTCGGCGACTTCACCCATGGGGACGTGCTGATCGAGGGAGACACGATCCTCGCCGTGGGTCCCGGTCTGGCCAACGGTGCGGTCGAGACGATCGACGCGGCGGGCATGATCGTGATCCCCGGGTTCGTCGACTCGCACCGGCACATCTGGGAGGGGCTCCTCCGGAACATCGGGACCGACGTCCCCCTGGAGGGACGGTCCAGCTACATCTCGTTCGTCCTCCACAAGCTGGCACCCGCCTTCCGGCCCGAGGACGCCTACATCGGCGACCTGATCTCGGCGCTCGGGGCGATCGACGCCGGCGTCACGACCCTGCTCGACTGGTCGCACATCCAGGGCACGCCCGCCCACACCGACGCGGTGATCCAGGCGCTGAAGGACTCGGGGTTGCGCGCCGTCTTCGCGTACGGGTTCCCCTGGTGGGGGAAGTGGGAGGAGCGCCAACCCAGCTGGTTCGTGCGAGCGGCGACGGAGCACTTCTCGACGAAGGACCAGATGCTGACGCTCGCCCTGGCGGCGCCGGGGCCTGAGTTCACCGACTTCGAGGTGTCGCGCGATCACTGGAAGCTCGCGCGCGAGACCGACGCCAGGATCACGACCCACGTCGGCGTCGGGAGCTACGGACAGGACGCCAAGGTCCAGGAGATGGGCGAGGCCGGGCTGCTCGGCCCGGACACGACGTACATCCATTGCACCACCCTGAACGACACCGAGATCCAGATGATCGTGGACACCGGCGGCACGGTGTCTCTGGCCTCGCCGGTCGAGATGATGATGGGCCACGGGATGCCCCCGATCCAGAAGTTCCTCGACCGGGGGCTCCGCCCGAGCTTGAGTGTCGACGTCGAGACGAACGTCCCGGCCGACATGTTCAACCAGATGCGCTCCGTGCTCGGGCTGCAACGGACGCTCGCCGCCGCCGCGGACCGGCCGGCCCTCTCCCCTTCCGAGGTCCTCGCCTGCGCCACGATCGAGGGGGCCCGCGCGAACGGCCTCGAGGCGAAGGTCGGGTCCCTCACCCCTGGCAAGAAGGCGGACATCGTCCTCCTGCGCACGGACCGGATGAACGTGACGCCGATGAACGACCCGGCGACCGCGGTCGTCGCCGGCATGGACACCGGCAACGTGGACACCGTCGTGATCGCCGGCCGCGTGATGAAACGGCACGGCGAGCTCCTGCACGTCGATTGGCCGGCGGTGCGACGGATGGCCGCTGAGTCTCGAGACCACGTGATCGAGAAGTCGGGCTTCAAGCTCCCGGGGATCTGATGAGACGGTCGTGTGGCAGATGGGATCAAGCGATGGACAGCGCGAGCGCGCTCCAGTGCTTCGCGTTCGATCGCGATGTCCAGCATGGATGGAGTTCACCTAGCATGCAGCCCGGGACGCCAAGAGAGGCTCTACGACGGCCGGGCCGCCCCGAGCATCAGAGGAGATGAGGCACATGCCGACGACGGACGGATTCCCGGTCGCGACGACCCCCGCGCCCGGCATCGCTGGGGTTGACTGGGAGGTTCGCGTCGACTTCGAGCGGCTCCGGACCTCTCGGCTCGCTCGCGCCAAGGAGGCGCTGGATGCCTCCGAGCTCGGTGCCCTGCTCCTGTTCGAGACGAGCAACATCCGCTACGTCACCGGGACCCAGATCGGCTACTGGGCGTTCAACAAGGGCGAGCGCTACGCCCTCCTCACACGCACCGGGAGGCCCCGGATCTTCGACTTCGGCTCAGCGGCGAAGGCCCATCGGCTCCAGCTCCCCCACCTGTACGACGAGACGAACTCGGTCGGCGGGAACACGGGGCTTCAGGGTGCGATCCATCCGCGCGTGGGTCTGCAGGCACGCGCCGTGCAGGAGATCAAGTCGATCATGTCCGAGGAAGGCGTGGGCGACATGCCGCTCGGCGTCGACGTCGCGGAGACGTCGATCTTCCTCGAGCTCGCGA
>JAJNBA010000049.1 GCA_021155985.1 Actinomycetes bacterium | reverse complement strand
CGCGATCCGAGGGGACGGCGACGTGCTCGCGCGGATGTTCGACGCATCCTTCGGTGTCGGCGAGGATCCCGCGACCGGGTCGGCCGCAGGTCCGCTGGGCGTGTACCTCGCATCGCGCGGCCTCGCGGGGATGCCGGGGGAGGCTGTGGTCGCTCAGGGCGAGATGGTGGGACGGCCGAGCTTCCTCCACCTCGACGTCCAGCCCGACGACGGCTCGTGGATGGTGCGGGTTGGAGGTGGCGTCCGGATCGTCGGTGAGGGCGTCTTCCGGGTGGCGATCGGGGACTAGAGAGCTCTGCAGACCAGCGCCGGTTCGGACACGGCGCCCTGGTCCCCCTGATCCACCTTGACGATCAGCTGCTCGGTGACCCCGGCCTCGAACGGGGCCGAGCTCGTGTAGACCGGCATGTCGTTCAGGAAGCTGGCGACGCCGGTCGGGGCCGTCGCGATGCATTCCACGAGCGACGGCTGGCTGCCGAGGTTCGTCACGCCGAAACTGAAGCACGCCGGGCTGCCTTCCCCGACCGGGCACTCCACGCCCTGGGCCTGTGTGACGTCGAAGCGAGCCGGGTGGTCACCGCGAACCTGCAAGCCGACCAGGACCGCGAACCCCGCGATGGCGATGAGCAACGCGATCGAGAGGACGGTGCTGACGGTGCTCCGGGCCCCGGACCGCGAACGCATGCCACAGGGTACCGGGACGTAGAATCGCTGCACAAGAGCGGGGCGTAGCGCAGCCTGGCAGCGCACGTGCTTTGGGAGCACGAGGTCGCGGGTTCGAATCCCGCCGCCCCGACCGACGGCTAGCGGTTCGGTCCCCGTCCGTGCTTCGTCATCGTCTCCACCAGTCGCTCGTGGGGGAGCGCGTGGGCGGTGATGCCGTCGCGGCCGGTGAGCGTCTCCGCCGCCACGAGCGCGTTCAGGATCGCCTCCTCGGTGGCTTCGATCACGCCCCAGAACAGCGAGGTGATCTCGCGGTTCGGGAGCATCTCGACGCTGATCGGGCCGGGGCCGGCATCGGTCTTCGAGATCGTGATCCGCCCGGCGTTCGCGGTGGAGAAGGCGAGGAAGATGTCTCCGCTGGAATCGCCTCCGCCGCCCCCGACGCGCGCGATCCCGAGGCTCACCCGCTGGGCGAGCCGCCGGAGCTGGTGAGGGACCAGCGGGGCGTCCGTGGCGACGATCACGATGATCGATCCCTCGGCGGTCGAGCCGATCCGCTCCTCCTCGTCCCACGCGGACGGGATCTCATCCGTGGGGATCGCTTCGCCGACGTGCACGCCGTCGACGGTGAGCCGCTCGCGGTCTCCGTGATTGGCCTGCACGAGCGCCCCGACCGTCCATCTCTTCCCTTGGCCACCCTGCACGACCCGGGAGGCGGTCCCGGTGCCGCCCTTGAAGTCGTGGCAGATCATCCCGGTTCCGCCGCCGACGCAGCCCTCGGGGACCGGGCCCTCCGAGGCCTGCTCGATCGCCGAGAAGAGATGCTCCTGCCGGACGTGCTGCCCATTGATGTCGTTCAGCGCGCCGTCGTAGGTCTCGCCGACCACGGGAAGGCTCCAGAACGCCGGACCCTTCGGGCGGTTCCGCACCTCGTAGGCGACGAGCGCGTCGCGGACGACGCCGACGCTGTGCGTGTTCGTGATCGCGATCGGCGTGGTGAGGAGCCCGGACTCTCGCACCCACTCGAGCCCGGTCAGCTCCCCGTTGCCGTTGAGCGTGTGGCAGCCGGCGAAAAGCGGCGCCTCGGCGATCCCCTCGTGCGGGAGGATCGCCGTCACGCCCGTGCGGATGGGTCCGGTGCCGACCTCGAGCGGGCCGTCGCCCTCGATGAGGGTCGTCATGCCGATCCGGACGCCGGTCACGTCCGTGATCGCGTTCATCGGTCCCGGGGAGAGCAACCCGACGGACAACCCGAGGTCGCGGTAGCGCGTCATCGGGATCGAACCCTACAGCGCTAGACGAGCGTCCTCGTGGCGGCGGTGACCACCGCCGCCACGACCACCACGAGGAGCGGGGGCGCCTTGAGGGCCACCGCGACCGCGGCGGCGCCCACCCCGGCCGCGCGCTCGTCGAGGACGAGCGCGCGGTCTCCCCCGAACGTGCTGATGGCGACGAGCGCCGCCAGCAGCGCGGGCGCGAGGAGGCCGATGATCCGTCCGATCCTCGGCGGCAGGGGTTTGCCACCGAGGAGGACCGGGCCCGCACCCTTGATCGCGATCGTCGCTACGCCGACGAGGGCGACCAGCCACCACGCAGCGCTCACGACCGCCTCCATCCCACGAGGCAGGCGAGGCCGGCGGCGACGATCGGCACGCCGGCCGGGGCGATCGGGGTCAGCGCGAGCGCGATCGCCGCGCCGAGGATCGCCGCCACACGTGCTTGGGGACGGTCCAGATTCGGGACCAAGAGCGCGAGGAACAACGCGGGGAACGCCGCGTCCAGCCCGAGCCGGGCGGGATCCCCGAGCAGGTCGCCGAACAGCACGCCCGCCGCGGTCCCGGTGACCCATGCCGCGTAGAGCACGAGGCCGGCGCCGACGATGAGCCTCGGGTCGTGGCCTCCGCGACCGTCGGCGGACAGCGCCCAGGTCTCGTCGACGACGAGCTGGGCGCGGAGGAACCGGGACCACCAGGGCCCGATCAGCGAGGGCGCCACGGCGACGCCGATGGGCCCGTACCGCGCGTTCAACAGGATCGCGGCGATCACGGCCGCCGCGAGCGTCCCGCCCGTGCCGAGGATCGAGGCGGAAGCGAACTGCGCGGAGCCCGCGAACGTCGTCAACGACATCACGATCGGGGCGACCGTCCCCATCGTCGGACGGGCCAGCACCCCGAACGACATCCCGAATCCGAACACCGCGATCGAGAACGGCGCGACCTTCCTGGCACCGTGGGCGAAGCTGAAGGAGCCGCCGGGCTCGTCCATGGGTTCGCGGACCCTATCAGTGGCCCCCGCGTAGGCTGCGCCGTCGATGGACGTGTCCTCCGCCGTGCCGGATCTCCCCGTCGAGGACGTCGTCACGATGCTGGCGGGCCTGCCGGAACCGGGGGACTACTCGGTCCACGTGAAGCCACTGCGGTACCGGGACCGCCCGCACCTCGCGGCCTGGACGGACTTCGAAGACCGCTCCATCACGTTGCAGGTGCCGGAGCCCTTCTTCCCCTTCGGCGAGATCGTGCCCTACGGAGCGAAGCGGAGGAGAAGCGGGAAGGGGACGCGCCCTCGCTTCATCTGGCTCACGGAGGGCATCACGTTCCGCACGCCCGAGGAAGTACTTCGCTTCTCCTACTGCCACGAGTGGATGCACTGGTGGCTTCGCGAGGTGCGAGGGACGGCGTCGGCTGCCGAGACGACGTGCGACCGCTTCGCCCTCCACAACTTCCGCCGGCGATCGGTGACGGAGGCCGACGCGCTCCTCTCCTTGAAGCGGCGTTAGGCGTCGTCCTCGCCGACGAAAGAGTCGTCGGGTGCCTTGACGAAGCCGGCGTGCCGCATACCGGCCATGCGCCAGCCCCTGCCGTCGTCGCCGGTGAAGAGTACGCGGAGGTCGGTGCGTTCCCGCGGATCGTCCCAGTGCACCAGCACCTCGAACTGGTACCCCACTCCATCTGACCCCAGGACCTCGTACGCGACCGCATCGTCCAGATCCTTCCGGAGGTCCCGCCAGGAGGTCGCACGCCACCGCTCCACCTGCTCCGCGAAGACATCGTCCGCTTCGCTCACCCTGCCACCTGCCGGTAGCGGAAGCAGCTCACGACGTGATCGTTCACGAGGCCGCAGGCCTGCATGAACGCGTAGCACACGGTCGGCCCGACGAACCGGAACCCGCGCCGCTTCAGATCCTTCGACATGGCCTTCGACTCCGGGGACTCCGGAGGGATGTCCCCGAGGCTGCGGAACCGGTTCACCTTCGGGGAGCCGCCGACGAAGGACCACAGGTACGCGTCGAGCGAGCCATCTTCCTCCTGGACCGTGAGCACCTGTCGGGCGTTGTTGATCGTCGATTCCACCTTCATGCGGTTGCGGACGATCGAGGGATCCGCGAGGAGCCGCTCGACCTTCCGCCCGCTGAAGCGCGCCACGGTGCCCGCGTCGAAGTCCGCGAACACGCGACGGTAGCCCTCGCGCTTATTCAAGATCGTGGACCACGACAGCCCGGCCTGCGCGCCTTCCAGCGTCAGCATCTCGAAGAGCCGCCGGTCGTCATGGACCGGGACGCCCCATTCCTCGTCGTGGTACGCGAGGTAGGAGGCGTTGTCCACGGGCGCCCACCCGCAGCGCTTCACGGCCCCGAGAGGCGTCGGACGACTTCGTCGTGCACGACCGCGTTGGACGTGAGGATGCTGGCGCCGTCCGACGGCTCCGCGCCCTCGAACGTGGTGACGACGCCGCCGGCTTCCTCGACGATCACGACGATCGAGGCCCAGTCCCAGATCCGCAGGGACGGCTCGATCATCAGGTCCACGGCGCCACGCGCCACCAGCATGTGCCCCCAGAAGTCCCCGAACCCGCGGCTGCGACGTGTGTCGCGCACGAGTTCGACGAAGGCGTCCTCGCGAGGCCCGCCGAGCCAGTCGTCGACGCTCGAGAACGCCAGGAACGCATCGTCGAGCTTCCGCTCGCTCGCGTGCAGCTCGCGGCCGTTCCATCGCGCGCCGCCCCCACGGACCGCCTCGTACCGTTCGCCGAGCGCGGGAGCGCTCGCCATACCGAGCACCGATCGCCCGTCCACCTGGAGGGCGAGCAGCGTCGCCCAGATCGGGACACCGTCGGCGAAGTTCCTCGTCCCGTCGATCGGATCGACGATCCAGACGCGGTCGCCGGCGCCCTCGCCGTGCTCCTCCCCGGTGATCGCGTCGGCCGGGAACCGCGCGGCGATCATCTCCCGGACGGCGGTCTCCACCTCGAGGTCCGCCTGGGTCACCGGCGATAGGTCCGGCTTCTGCCTGACCTCGAACTCCCCCAGGAAATACGACAAGGAGATCTCCGCCGCCCGGTCGGCGATCTCGTGCGCGAAGGCGAGCTCCGTCTCGAACACGGCTCGACCGTACCAGCCGCGCACGGGCGCTCTTCCGACGGCGACCGACGCCTCGACGGTCCGAGTGTCACCCCGGGTCGAGTAGCCTGGGTCCTCCATGGAAACGACCGTCGAAACCGTCGAGCCGCACACCGTGAAGCTCACGATCGAGGTGCCTCCCGAGGAGTTCCGCAAGGACCTCGACCGCACCTACCGAGCGATCGCCAACGAGATCAAGGTCCCCGGGTTCCGCAAGGGCAAGGTGCCGAAGCAGATCATCGACACGCAGATCGGCCGGGACGCGATCTTCGAGCAGTTCGTGAACACGTCCGTCCCCGCCTACTTCCGGCAGGCCGTCACCGACGAGGATCTCGCGCCGATCACCGATCCCGACATCGACGTGCAGCAGCTCGAGCCGGGTCGACCCTTCCTGTTCACCGCCACCGTGGAGGTCCGCCCCCGCCTCACCTTCGAAGAGCAGGACTACACGGGGATCAGCGTCACGAAGCCGCCGATCGACGTGACCGACGAAGAGATCGACGACTGGATCGAACGGCTCCGTGAGCGGTTCGCGGAGCTCGAGCCCGTCGGGAGGCCAGTCCAGCAGGGCGACTTCGTGACCGTGGATCTGACCGTGATGAACGGCGGCAAGAAGGTCGAACAGGCCTCGCGCACGGACTACCTCTACACCGTGGGCTCCGGCGAGGTGGGGGAGAAGCTCGACGTGGAGCTCGTGGGCACGAAGCCCGGCGCGATCCTGAAGGTGGCCGACACGCTGCCGGAGCGCTTCGGCGAGGAGCTCGGCGGCGCGGCGGTCGACATCAGCGTGATCGTCAAGGACGTCAAGGCGCGCCGGCTCCCCGAGGTGGACGACGAGTTCGCGAAGACGGCTTCGGAGTTCGACACGATCCCGCAGCTCCGGGCCGATCTCCGCGAGCGGCTCACCGAGGTGAAGGAGCGCGAGGCGACCGCGGCGCTCCGCGATCTCACGTTGCAGGCGATGATCGAGAAGGTCGACGTCGATCTTCCCGACAGCCTGATCGACGAGGAGACCGACCACCGGGTCCACCACGCGCGCGATCAGGCGGAGCGGATGGGGATCGGTCTCGAGAAGATGCTCGAGCTCCAGGGATGGGACGAGGCGCGTCTGCGCCAGGATTCCCGTCAGCACGCGATCCGGGCGATCAAAAGCGACCTCGTCCTGGAAGGCATCGCCCGCAGCGCATCCATGGAGGTGACGGCGGAGGAGATCGGCGCGGAGATCGCCGTCCTCGCGCAGGCCTACGGCAGGGAGCCGAAGGCCGTCGCCAAGGATCTCGAGCGCAGCGGTCAGGTCGTAACGCTGGCCGGGGATATCATCAGGAGCAAGGCCCTCGACCTCCTGGTCGAACGTGCCGATATCGAGACGGTTGCGACGGACGACGCCGAACGCGCGCCGGAGAACGCGCCAAAGAACGCACAGGAGGAGGCGAACACATGATGGACACCCCTGAGAGCTACCTGGTCCCGATGGTGGTCGAGCAGACCAGCCGGGGGGAGCGCTCGTTCGACATCTACTCGCGGCTGCTGAAGGAACGGATCATCTTCCTCGGCACGCCGATCGATGACTCGGTCGCGAACCTGGTGATGGCGCAGATGCTTCATCTCGAGTCCGAGGACCCCGACAAGGACATCAACCTGTACATCAACTCGCCGGGTGGTGACGTCGCTTCCGGCTTCGCCGTCTACGACACGATGCAGTACATCAAGCCCGACATCACGACGATCTGCATGGGCCAGGCGGCGTCGTTCGCGGCGTTCCTCCTGCTCGCCGGGGCGAAGGGCAAGCGGTTCATGCTCCCGCACGCACGGGTGCTGCTCCACCAGCCTCACGGCGGGACACAGGGACAGGCCGTCGACATCGAGATCCAGGCTCGCGAGATCCTGCGGTACCGGCAGCTCCTCGACGAGCTGATCGCGGAGCACACCGGCCAGTCCGTCGAGAAGATCACGAAGGACACGGACCGGGACTTCATCCTCACCTCGGAGCAGGCGAAGGAGTACGGGATCATCGATGAGGTCCTCACGAACCGTCGCGATATGCCCGCTGAGTTGACGGCGGCGGCGGCCGTAGGGGCGTAGACTCCTCCCCACGACCGGGCGATGCCCGGTCGTGGGCGTTCCGAGAGCAGTACAGGAGTCGCGGCCACCAAGAACCGGCCACCAGGAAAGGGAATCGGATGGCGAAGTTCGGCGAGTCGGACCTGTTGAAGTGTTCCTTCTGCGGGAAGAGCCAGAAGCAGGTCAAGAAGCTGATCGCTGGTCCGGGCGTCTACATCTGCGACGAATGCATCGAGCTCTGCAACGAGATCATCGAGGAAGAGCTTTCCGACACCGCCGAGCTGAAGCTCGACGAGCTGCCGAAGCCCGCGGAGATCTACGGTTTCCTCGACGAATACGTGGTGGGACAGGACCAGGCGAAGAAGGTCATGTCGGTCGCCGTCTACAACCACTACAAGCGGATCCAGGTGGGCGCGAAGGATCAGGAGGTCGAGCTTCAGAAGTCGAACATCCTGATCCTCGGACCGACGGGCTGCGGCAAGACCTACCTCGCGCAGACGCTCGCCCGGATGCTGAACGTGCCGTTCGCGATCGCCGATGCCACGGCGCTCACGGAGGCCGGCTATGTCGGCGAGGACGTCGAGAACATCCTGCTGAAGCTGATCCAGGCCGCCGACTACGACGTGAAGAAAGCCGAGACGGGGATCATCTACATCGATGAGATCGACAAGATCGCCCGCAAGTCGGAGAACCCCTCGATCACGCGCGACGTATCCGGCGAAGGCGTGCAGCAGGCGCTCCTGAAGATCCTCGAGGGGACCACCGCCTCCGTGCCGCCGCAGGGCGGCCGCAAACATCCACACCAAGAGTTCATCCAGATCGACACCACGAACGTCCTGTTCATCTGCGGGGGAGCGTTCGCAGGTCTCGACTCCATCATCGAGAGCAGGATCGGTCGCAAGGGCGTCGGTTTCGGGGCTCAGGTCATGAGCCGGCAGGAGAAGGACCTCGGCGCCATCTTCGCGCAGGTGCTGCCCGAGGACCTGTTGAAGTTCGGGTTGATCCCGGAGTTCGTCGGGCGCCTGCCGGTGCTGACGAGCGTCAACAGCCTCGACGAGTCGGCGCTCGTCGACATCCTCACGCAACCGAAGAACGCGCTCGTGAAGCAGTACATGAAGTTCTTCGAGTTCGACGGCGTCGAGCTCGAGTTCACCGACGACGCGATGCGGGCGATCTCGGAGCAGGCGATCCAGCGGGGGACCGGGGCCCGCGGCCTCCGGGCGATCATGGAGGAGGTCCTCCTGAACGTGATGTACGAGCTGCCGTCGCGGCAGGACGTCACGAAGTGCCTCGTCGACCGCGACGTCGTCCTGACCGGTGTCAACCCGACGCTGGTCCCGCGGGCGAAGGCGTCCAAGAAGCGCACCGGCGGGGGCGAGCGCGAGGAGAAGACGGCCTAGCTCAGTCCTCCGGACGGGCGAGCCACACCAGGAACAGGATCGGGCGGGTCACTGTACCGGGTCGCGCTCCACGCGCCGGAGCCGTGCGCAGAGTTCCACGAGCAGCGCTCGGCTGATCGACGGGTACTCGTCCAGGAGCGGCAGGAACTGCCACGACGTGAGGGCGAAGGTCGTGGTGGGCTGCTCCGCCTTGACGGTTGCCGACCGGGGCAGCCCGTCGAGGAGCGACATCTCCCCGAAGTAGTTCCCGGCGCCGAGCCGAGCGCGCTCGTGGCCGTCGACGTCGACCGAGACCTCGCCGTCCATGATCAGGTGGAACCCCGCTGCCCCGCCGTCCTGCTGCGCCACGACCGCGCCAGGCTCGAAGTGGACCTCCTTGCCGACTTCGGCGATCCGGTGGAGCTCCTTGGCGTTCAGGCCACGGAAGATCGCGACCGAGCCCAGACGATCGATCAACGCTTCCTTCGCCATGAGATCCCTCCTCCGGGCGGGTGGGTGTCGCGCGAGTATAGGACGCGCCGCTCGCGCGGTGTTCGCGCTCGGGCCCGCCGAGGTGGGTCGATACACTCGGCCGCATGGCCGGTCCCGGAACGGAGATGCCGACGCGCTACGACGCCGCCGCGGTGGAACCCCGGTGGGCCGAGACGTGGATCGAGCGGGGGTACTTCCACGCCGGGGTGCCGGAGGATCCCTCCGAGGCGTACTGCATCGTGATCCCGCCCCCCAACGTGACCGGCCGCCTGCACTCGGGGCACGCGATCGGGCGGACGTTGGAAGACATCCTGATCCGTCGTGCGCGGATGCGAGGGTTCGAAGTGTTGTGGGTGCCCGGGATGGATCACGCTGGCATCGCCACGCAGGTCGTCGTGGAGCGTGAGCTCCGCACGGAGGGGATCGACCGGCGCGATCTCGGCCGGGAGGCGTTCGTGGAGCGTGTCTGGGCCTGGAAGGATCGCTACGGCGGCGAGATCGTGGGCCAGTTGAAACGGATGGGTGCCTCCCTGGACTGGGACCGCGAGCGATTCACCATGGACGAGGGGCTGGTGCGCGCCGTTCGCGTCGCGTTCGTGCGGTGGTACGAGCAGGGGCTGATCTATCGCGGCGAGCGCCTCGTGAACTGGTGCCCGACGGACCAGACGGGGTTGTCGGACTCCGAGGTCGAGCACGAGGATGTCGACGGCGAACTCCTCACGTTCCGCTACCCACTCACCGACGGCAGTGGTCACATCGACGTCGTGACCACGCGGGTCGAGACGATGCTCGGGGACACGGGCGTCGCCGTGCATCCGGACGACCCTCGCTACCGCGAGCTCATCGGGAAGACCGTCCGACATCCGTTCGACGGCCGCGATCTGCCGATCGTGGCGGACGGAGCGGTGGACCCCTCGTTCGGTACCGGAGCGGTGAAGGTGACCCCCGCCCACGATCTCACCGACTTCGAGATCGCCCAGCGCGCCGGCTTGCCGCTGATGAACGTGTTCGACGCCGAAGCCAAGATCAACGAGCACGCCGCCGAGGAGTTCTTCGGGCTCGGCCGCTACGACGCCCGGCAAGCCGTCCGAGAGGCGCTCGAGGAGCTCGGCCTGTTCGTCGGGATCGAGCATCCGTACCGGCATCCGGTGGGGCATTGCTACCGATGTCACAGCGAGATCGAGCCGTGGATGTCCGGCCTGCAATGGTTCGTCGCGGTCGAGGAGATGAAGCGTCCCGCGATCGAGGCGGCCCTGGACGGGCGGATCACGTTCTGGCCCGAACGCTGGCGGAGGTCGTACGTGAGCTGGATGGAGGGGCTGCGCGACTGGAACATCTCGCGGCAGCTCTGGTGGGGGCACCGCATCCCGGCCTGGTACTGCCCCGACGGGCACGTCACGGTGGCCCTCGAGGATCCCGACGCATGCGCGACGTGCGGCTCGGCGGAGCTCAAGCAGGACGCCGACGTCCTCGACACCTGGTTCTCCTCGCAGCTGTGGCCGTTCTCGACCCTCGGATGGCCCGAGGACACGCCGGACCTCCGGGCGTTCTATCCGAACACCGTCCTCGTCACCGGCTACGAGATCCTCTACCTCTGGGTGGCGCGGATGATCATGTCGGGCCTCTCACTCGCCGGCGACATCCCGTTCCGCGACGTCGTGATCCACGGGCTGGTCCGCGATGAGCACGGTCGCAAGATGTCGAAGTCCCTCGGCAACGTGATCGATCCCGTGGAGATCTTCGATCTGTACGGGGCCGACGCGCTGCGATTCTCGCTGGCGAGGCTGGCGACCGGCGGACAGCAGGACATCCCGCTCTCCGTGGACTCGATCCAAGGGGGACGTGGTTTCGCGAACAAGATCTGGAACGCGGCGAGGCTCGTCCTCGAGGTGTTCCCGGGGGGCGAGCCCCAGCTGCCCTCGGAGGAACGCCTGACGGCGCCGCAGCGCTGGCTCCTGGCACGGCACCAGCGATGCGTCGCCGAGGTGAACGGATCCTTGGATCGCTACGAGTTCGCCGCGGCCACGCAAGCGATGTATCGGTTCTTCTGGTCGGAGTTCTGCGACTGGGGGCTCGAGATGGAGAAGGAGCGACTTCGGTCGAACGATGCTGCCGTCGCCGAGGATGCGGCGAGCGTCCTCGCCTGGATCCTCGAACGTACGCTCCGGCTGCTCCACCCGGTGATGCCGTTCGTGACGGAGGAGATCTGGCAACGCTTCGGGGTCGGCGAGACGATCGTTCGAGCCCCGTGGCCGGAGACGGATCCGTTCGCCGGCCATGCAGCGCTCGGGGCGGAGGCCGAGGCGGTGTGGGCGTTCGTCGAGGACCTCGTCACCACCGTGCGCCGCTTCCGCAATGAACATCGCATCCCGCCGAAGACCCGGATCGAGGTTCGCCTGGTGCGCCGGGAGGGGAACGCGAGCCGGTTCGCCGGCTTCGAGCAGGAGATCCTCAAGCTCGCGGGCGCATCGAGCATCGAGCTCGTGAGCTCGGCGGACGCCCCGGGTTCCGCCCGGCTCGCCGTGCAGGGCGAGACGATCCTGCTCCCGGTCGGCGATCTGATCGATCTCGACGCCGAACGGGCTCGGTTGCGCAAGCGCCTCGCGGACGCGGAGGACGAGCGCGGCCGCGCCGAGAAGAAGCTGGCGAACGCCGGCTTCCGCGACAAGGCTCCCGAGGACGTGGTCCTGGCGGAGAAGGAGAAGGTCGAGCGGTTCGAGCGAGAGGCCGCGGCGCTCCAGGAACAACTCGCCGAGCTCGGGTGATGCGGTTCGACGAAGCGGTCGAACGGCTCGAGCGGCGCCAGCCGGAGCACATGCCGGAGCCGAGCCTCGACAGGATCCGCGCGGTGTCGGCGCTCCTGGACGACCCGCAGCTCACGTACCCCACGATCCACGTGACCGGCACGAACGGGAAGACCACGATCGCGCGCGCGGCCGCCGAGCTCGCGTGCGCCCACGGGCTCACGACCGGCCTCTTCACTTCGCCGCACCTGCACTCGATCCGGGAGCGAATGAGCCTCTGCGGTGAGCAGATCTCCGAGGAGGAGTTCGCCGAGGAGTGGCGCCACCTGGAGCCGTTCCTCGAGGTGGTCGACGCCCAGGGGAACGGGGCGGCTACCTACTTCGAGGCCGTCACGGCGCTCGCGTTCCTCTGGTTCGCGGACAAGCCGGTGGGCCTGGCGGTCGTCGAGGTCGGCATGGGCGGGTCGTGGGACGCGACGAACCTCGTGACGGGCGACGTCGCGGTGATCGGCGAGGTCGGCCTCGATCATCCGGAGCTCGGCTCGACGATCCGGGAGGTCGCAACGGAGAAGGCGGGGATCGTCAAACCCGGCAAGACCGTGGTCGTGCGGGAGCAGCCGGACGACGCGCTTCAGGTGATCGAGGAGCGCGCGGACGAGGTGGGCGCGACGGTCCTCCTCGAGGGACGTGACTGGGAGCTCGCCACCCGGGTCCCGGCCGTGGGGGGCCAGCAGTTCCGCGTCGACGGCGTGCACGCGGCCTACGACGATCTGTTCATCCCGATGTTCGGCGAGCACGCGGTGCGGAACGTCGTCGCAGCGATGGTGGCGGCCGAGTCCGTCCTCGGGCACGCGCTCGATCCGGACGCCACACGCGGCGCGATCGAGGCCCTCCGGATCCCCGGCCGGCTCGAGGTGATGTCCCGGTCGCCGCTGGTCGTCGTGGACGGGGCCCACAACCCGGGCGGCGCGGCGGCGCTCGCGCGGACACTCGCGGAGACGTTCACCTGGAACCGGATGCACGTGATCCTCGCCGTCTCGTCGAACAAGGACCTCGACGGCGTGGTGGCCGCGCTCGCGCCGATCGCCGACGTCTGGTTCGCGGCCGGGAACGAGAACGTGCGGAGCTTCCCCCCCGAGTACGTCGCGGAACGGATCGCCACAGCTGGGGGCCGGGTTGCCGACCTCGGAAGCGTGGAGGAAGGGCTCGCGTGGGCTCGCGATGCGGCCGACCCCGACGACCTCATCCTCGTGACGGGCTCCCTCTACACTGTCGCGGACGCCCGCCGGGCGCTGGGAGGATCCGCCTGACGATGGCCCCGACGGACGCTACGGAAACCACGCTCCTGATCGTCAAGCCGGACGGCGTCCGTCGCCATCTGATCGGAGAGGTGCTCCGCCGGGTCGAGGAAGCTGGATTGACGATCCGGGATCTACGGATGGAGACGATCCCGAGGGAACGCGCCGAGGAGCACTACGGCGAGCACCGCGACAAGCCGTTCTACGGGGAGCTCGTCGACTTCATCACCGGTGGTCCGGTGGTCTTGGCCAAGGTCGAGGGAGACCACGCGATCGCGCTGTGGCGCGAGCTGTTGGGTCCGACGGATCCGGCGGACGCACCCGCCGGCACGATCCGCGGCGACCTGGCGACGGAGATCACGGAGAACCTCGTGCACGGCAGCGACTCTGCCGAGTCCGCTGCTCGCGAGCTCAAGCTCTTCTTCGGCGACTAACTCGGATGGCGGGGCTCCAGGAGGCGTTCGAGCGCGTGGGAGCGAGCCTCGAGCACCACCTCACCGCCTCGCACGCCGCCGGGGCGGCCCTGGCCGTCACCGATCGCGAGGAGATCCTCGGGGTCGCGGTCCGCGGGATGGCGGATGTTGCCTCCGCCACGCCCGTCCGGCCGGAGACGCGCTTCCAGATCGGATCCATCTCGAAGTCATTCGCGGCGATCGTGGCGATGCAGGAGGTCGACGCGGGCCGGCTCGATCTCCATGTCTCGGTGAACGAGCTGCTCCCGTGGCTCGGGTTACCGGAGCCGTTCGGTCCGATCACGATGCACCACCTGCTCACGCACACGGCAGGGCTGCACACCGGGACCGAGGACGCCCCGGGATTCGCCGGCGCTCTCCAACTGCTTCGGGGATACCCGGCCACGTCGCCCCCGGGCGAGCGGTTCCACTACTCGAACGACGGCTACAAGATCGTCGGCGCGGTGCTCGAGGAGATCACCGGTCTCCCGATCCACGACCTGCTCGCGGAGCGGCTGCTCGGCCCGCTCGGCATGACGTCATCCGTTGCCGCGATCACCGACGAGATCTGGACGGACCACGCGACGGGATATGAGCCGATGCTGACCGACCGGCCGGCGCAGCTGCGCCATCCGCTCGCGGTGGCCCCGCGGATCGTGTCGAACACGGCGGACGGCTCGATCGTCTCGACCGTGGTCGACATGTGTGCCTACGCCCGCCTCCTGCTCGCTCGCGGCGACCGCCCCGACGGTCGAGGAGGGCGGATCCTCTCCGAGGACGGCTTCACGCGTCTGATGGCGAGCGCTGTGGACGACACGGATCACGGGCGGTACGGGTACGGCCTGTGGACCGAGGAGGTGGAGGGGCGAACCTGGTTCGGTCACTCCGGCGGCATGGTCGGCTACACGGCGCTGCTGATCACGCTCCTGGACGAGGGGATGGCGTGCGTGATCCTGCAGAACGGGGGCGGGGACAAGCGCGGTGTGACGGGAGCCGCGTTGACGGCGGTGCGGGCCGGGCTGGCGGGCGATGAGCTCCCGGCGCTCTGGGCACCGCCTGCGGCCACCGCGGTCGCCGCGGGGGCCGACTTCGTCGGCACGTACGCGGGGGAGGACGGGCGAACGCTCGAGGTTCGAACCCACGAAGACGGCCTGTCGATGTCGATCGGCTCGGTGTCGGCCCGCCTCGAGCGGGATCCCCTCCTCGCGGATCCCGGAGAATCCTTCCTGGCCGCGCACCCGGCGTTCGAGCGGTTCCCCCTCGAGTTCGGGCGCGACGAAGCGGGCAGGGTCGTCGAGGCCTTCCACGGCGGTACGTGGTTCCGGGGCGAGGCGTACGAGGGGCCCGACCCCGAGGAGCCGCCGGAGGGGTGGGACCGGCACCCGGGGATCTACCGCAACGACGACCCCTGGAGCGCGGTGCTCCGCGTCGTCCTCCGGAAGGGCCGGCTCGCGATCCTTTGGCCCACCGACGCGCGCGACGAGGAGGGGGGCGAGCTCGTCCCGCTCGACGACGGATCGTTCGGGGTCGGCGATCCCGCGGTCCCGCTTCGCGTCCGTTTCGAGGGGGACGTCCGCGGGATGACGGCGGTGGTCGTGTGCAACGGTGGACGCTGGTTCCGGTCCTTCGAGGAGTGACGCGCTCGATCCTCAGGCGACGCGACGGAACGCGACGCACGCGTTCTGTCCCCCGAACCCGAACGAGTTCGACAGGGCAAGGGTGACGTCAAGCTCCCGGGCCTCGTTCGGGACGTAGTCGAGGTCGCAGTCGGGATCCGGCGTCTCGTAGTGGATCGTCGGTGGGACGACGCCACGCTGGATGGCGAGCGCACAGACCGCGCCCTCGACCGCCCCCGCGGCACCGAGCATGTGGCCGGTCATCGACTTCGTCGACGAGATCGCCACCTCATGGGCGATCTCGTCGCCGAGCACCGCCTTGATCGCGACCGTCTCACTCGCGTCGTTCAACGGCGTGGAGGTCCCGTGCGCGTTCACGTACCGGACCGACGCCGGCTCCTCGCCGGCGTCGGCGAGCGCCCACCGCATCGCGAGCGCCGCACCGGAGCCTTTCGGATCCGGGGCCGTGATGTGGTGGGCGTCGTCGGACATCCCGTAGCCCGCGACCTCGCAGTAGATCCGGGCGCCGCGCGCTCGCGCGTGGTCCTCGGACTCGAGGATCAGGGAGGCCGCCCCCTCCGACAGCACGAAGCCGTTGCGGTTCGCGTCGAACGGGCGGGATGCGCTCTCGGGATCGGGGTTCTTCGTGAGCGCGGTCATCTGCGCGAACGCGGCCACGGTGAGCGGGAGGGTCGCGGCCTCGGATCCCCCGGTGATGCACACGTCCAGGTAGCCGTCGCGGATCAACCGCATGCCTTCCCCGATCGCGTGGTTGGAGGAGGCGCAAGCGGAGACGGTGCAGTAGTTCGGACCGGTGAGGCCGAACTTCATCGCGAGGTGGCCCGCCGCCGCGTTCGCCATCAAGGCGGGCACCATGAACGGCGACACGCGCCCCGCGCCCTTCTCGAGCAACACGCTGTGCTGGACCAGGAGCGTCTCGATCCCGCCGATCCCGGTCCCGAAGACGATGCCCCCCCGCTCGGACGGCACGTCGGGCGTGCCCGCGTCCTCCCAGGCGAGCTTCCCCGCGGCGATCGCGTAGTGCGAGAAGCGGTCGGTCCGCCGGATCTCCTTGGGGTCGAGCCAGAGCGAGGGCTCGAAGTCGTGGACGTCACCCGCGACCTTCACGGGGAGGTCGTCCGTGGCGAACCGCGCGATCTCCCGAACACCGTTGCGGCCGGTCGTCAGCCCCGTCCAGAAGTCCTCGACGCCCGTACCCACCGGTGTGACGGGGCCGATACCGGTGACGACGACCTTCCGGCCGGCGCGCGTTGAGGGGGCGGGCACTTCGGTCGTGAGCGCCATGAACGGCCTACGACATCCCCAGCTTGCTCGCGACGAGGTCGACGGCCTGACCCACCGTCTTCACGGATTCCATCTCGTCCTCGGGGATCTCGATGCTCCATTCCTCCTCGAGGGCGAGCACCGCCTCGACCAGGTCGAG
>JAJNBA010000048.1 GCA_021155985.1 Actinomycetes bacterium | reverse complement strand
TTCGCGATCTCGATCGACGACTTCGTGATCAGCCAGTTCCTCTGCGCGCAAGACTGCACCACGATCCCGATCAAGATCTACAGCGCGGCGCGGAACGCTGGGAACCCGAGCCTGAACGCGCTCGCCACGATCATGATGCTCCTGTCGCTCGTGTCGATCACGGTCGCCGTGCTGATCCTCCGAGCGTTCAACAAGCGCCAGGGGACGGGTCGCTCGGCCGTCGAGGACTTCGCGCGCTTCGAGATCTGAACGGGCTCAGCGCAAGGCCTGAGCGGCGGCCGAGAAGCCTTCCTCGGACACCTCACCCTGCGGCAGCACGCGGAGCGCCTCGCGAGGGAGGTGGACGGAGACCGCTGTGCCCTGTTCGAACGGGATCGCCTCACCTTCGTTCGCGACGAGCACCTGGAGCTTCTCGCCGGGCGCCAGGTTGACGATGACCTGCATCGTGGAGCCCACGTAGACGACGCGCTCGACCATCCCCGGGATCCGGTTGGCGCCGGAACCTCCCGGCGGCTCGAGGTCCACTCGTTCTGGCCGGATCGAGAGTTTCACCTCGCCGTGGGCGTCCGGCTCGCCCTGGCCGGCGACGAGCTCGAACTCCCCGAACCGGACCGTGCACCCGCCGTCGGTCGGTCCGTAGGCCGTGGCGTCCATCAGGTTCGACACGCCGAGGAAGTCCGCGACGTAGGCCGTGGACGGCTCCTCGTAGACCTCCCGGGGCGGTCCGATCTGCTCGATCCGCCCGTCGGACATCACGGCGAGCCGGTCGGACATCGTCAGGGCCTCTTCCTGGTCGTGGGTCACGTAGATGAACGTGATCCCGACCTCCTCCTGGATCGCCTTCAGCTCGATCTGGAGGGCCTTGCGGAGCTTCGCGTCGAGGGCTCCGAGCGGCTCGTCGAGGAGGAGGAGGGCGGGGTTCAGGATCAGGGCTCTCGCGAGCGCCACCCGCTGCTGCTGGCCACCCGAGAGCTGGTTGGGGCGGCGCTTCTCGTAGCCGGTGAGCCGGACGAGCTCCAGGGACCGGCCGACCATCCGCGCGCTCTCGGCCTTCGACGTGTCCTGGTACCGGAGGCCGAACGCGACGTTCTTCTCCACGTTCAGGTGCGGGAAGAGGGCGTAGTTCTGGAACACCGTGTTCACGTTCCGCTTGTGCGGCGGAACCGTGGCCACGTCCATGCCGTCGAGGACGACCTGACCGTCGGTGGGCCGTTCGAACCCGGCGATCATCCGGAGCGTGGTGGTCTTCCCGCACCCCGACGGCCCAAGGAGCGAGAAGAACTCGCCGGACTCGACCCTCAGGTTGATCCCGTCGACGGCCGTGAAGTCCCCGAACCGCTTCACGAGGTCGACCAGCTGGACTTCTCCGCCAGGCATGAGGGGCGGAGTGTATCGCGGTGACCGGCCGTCCATCGGGGTCGCTCCGGGCGCGAGCCGCCCTGGCATCATCCGTGGATGGCGCGAGCGGAGGCGGAACGAGGCGGGGAGCCGCTGGTGCGGAGCCGGACCCTGCCCCTCCTGGCCGGGTACTGGAGCTTCGGACAGTTCTGGGGCGTCTGGGTGATCCTCGTGCTCGAGTACCAGCGCCAGCACGCCCTCACGGACAGCCGTCTCGGGCTGATGTACTCCCTGCTCTCGCTGGCCGCGATCGGGACGATGCTGGCGGGCGCCCCACGGCTGCAGCGTCTGTCGCTCCGGACCAGCGTGCCGGCATCGCTCGCGTTCCTCGCGGTCGGATCGATCGGGCTCGCCGTCCAGCCCACCTCGCTGGTGCTCGTGACCTTCGTGGTCGTCGGCGTCGGGAACGGACTGATCGACGTGTATCTCAACGTCGCGGCGCAACGGGAGGAGTCGCGGTCGCGGCGACCCGTGCTCCAGTGGCTCCACGCGAGCTACGCGCTCGGGGGTGTCACCGGGGCCGCCGCGGCCGGAGCGCTCCGGACCGTCGACCTCGACCACCGGCTCGGACTGGCGGCGGCCGGCATCGCCCTGCTCGCGACCGCCGGATGGAACGCACGGCGAGCGGTCGACGAGCCGGCCGCCGAGAGCGCGGCGGCGCTCCTGTCCGTGTCGGCCCTGCGACGGAACCCGACGCTCTGGATCCCGGCCCTCACGGTGCTCTTCTGCTTCCTCGTGGAGGGATCCATGGACATCTGGTCCGGTCTCTACCTTCGCGAGCAGCTCGGCGCGAGCGCGGGCGCGGCGGGAGCGGCGTTCGTCGCGTTCGCGGGAGCGCTCTTCGTCGGTCGACTCTTCGCCGCGAAGGTCCTCTTCGGACTCGGCGCCCGTCGCACGATCATCATCTCCGGGATCGGAGGCGGGATCGGCGGAACGATCGCCGTGCTCTCGGACACCACGATGGTCGTCGCGGCCGCCTTCCTCCTGATGGGGTTCGCGATGTCGGCCGCGGGGCCGGCGGGGTTCAGCCTCGTGGAGGGGACGAGTGAGGACCCATCGGCCGCGATCGCCGCCGTCGCGACGGTCGGCTACACGGGTTTCGTCTGGTCCCCGCCCCTGCTGGGATGGATCGCGGATACGGTCGACCTCCGCGCCGCGATGGGGGTGATCGTGTTCGCCACCCTGGGGATCACGATCATGGGGTTCTTCGCCCGCCGGAAGCGACCGGGGTGAGGCCTCGCATCACTCGAGGGGCGGTGGCGGCGCACCGATCCCCCAGGCGTCCGCACCTCCGTCGACCGTGACGGTGGAGCCGGTCACGTAGGCGCCGCCGTCGCTCGCGAGGAACGCGATCGTCGCGGCCACCTCCTCCGGTCTTCCCGCTCGTCCCATCGGCACACTCTTCGCGTACTCGTCGACGAGCTCCTGGCCGCCGTACTGCAGCATCCCCTCGGTCTCGATCAGGCCGGCGGCCACGCACACCGCGCGGATCCCGTACTTCGACCATTCGATCGCGATCGTCGACGCCATGTTCTCGAGAGCCGCACGGGCGGCCGACGAGTGCGCCATCTGCGGCACGCCGCGCCTCGGGCTGAAGCCCACGAAGCACACGAAGCCCCGACGGCCAGGGATCATCCAACGCTCGGCGACGCGGTTCGTCAGGTGCCATGGTGCATCGATGTTCAGCCGATGCACGGCCCGCAGCCCCTTCAACCCGATCTGCTCCAACGGGGCGGCGAACTGCCCGCCGGCGTTGTTGACGAGGACGTCCACCGAGCCGAGCCGCTCGCCGACGACGTCGAGGAAGCCCTCGACCTCATCCGGCTCCCGGACGTCGCACGGCGCCGCGAGGACGTCGCGACCGGCGGCCTCGAGCTCGGTCCGCACGGCCTCGAGCGGTTCCGGCCGTCGTCCGCAGATCGCGACGCTCGCGCCGGTCCGGGTCAGCTCCCGCGCCGTGGCGCGTCCGATGCCCGTGCCGCCGCCCGTCACGATCGCGACCCGGCCGGACAGGGCATCGTCGGCGAGCGGGGACCGGAACTCCTCTAGCATGCGCGTCCGAGTATGAAGGACATCGACGTCCGCGGAGCCGGTGAGGTCAGGCTCGCGGTGCGCGTGCACGACGCGCCTTCCGCCGGGGCACCGGGCCTCCTCCTCCTCCACGGACTCGCCTCATCACGGCGGATCTGGGACCTGATGCTCCCCCGACTCACGCGCGCGTTCCGTGTGGTGACGTACGACGCGCGCGGACATGGGCTGTCCGCGAAGCCGGCGAGCGGCTATGGGTTCGACACCGTCATCGCCGACGCGCTCGCCGTCCTTCGCGCGACCCGGCTCCGCCGGGCGCTCATGGTCGGTCATTCGTGGGGTGCGAGCGTGGCGCTCGAGCTCGCCGCCCGTCATCCGCGATCGATCGGCGGCGCGGTCCTCGTCGACGGCGGTCTCGGCGCCCTCCGTGACGCGATGGACTGGGCCACCGTGAAGGAGGTACTGGCGCCACCACGGCTCGCCGGGATGCCGGTCGAGGAGTTCCGCGGCTCGATCCGGACGTTCCTCGGCGACGAGGTCGAGATCACCCCCCAGATCGAGGACATCACCCTCTCGTTGATGCGTGTCGATCGACGAGGGCGGATCCGGCCACACCTGTCGAGGGCGAACCACTTCCGGATCCTCCGAGCGATCTGGCTCCGCCATCCGGACGAGGCGCTCGCCAGCCTGTCCGTCCCCACGTTGGCCGTCCTCGCTCGTGGAGGGGACCAGGACGCGGAGGCGCACAAGCGCGGTTTCGCGGAGCGGGCCCGCAGATCCGGGGCACCGATCCGGGTCAGTTGGCTCGAGGGCATCCACGACTTACCGCTGCAGCACCCCGCCGCCCTCGCGAGCAGGATCGAACGTTTCTCGGATGGGCTCGTACGATGACCGTATGGCATGGGTCATCCTCGTCCTCGTCCTCCTGGCGGCTGCGTTCGGCGTCCTCGGCGCCGTGATCAAGGCGGCCGCGTTCCTCGTCCTGACGATCCTGCTCGCCGTGGCGGCCCTGGTCGCGATCGCCTGGTACTCGTTCAAGGGCCAGCTCCGTCGCTGGGAGCGGAACGGGATCGGGGGCGACACCCAGGTCCGAACGTGGTCGACACGCCGATCGGAGCCCCCGCGGGATCTCCCGTCCCACGACGACCGCTACTAGGTCCCGAGGCGACACTCATCGCGCGCGCGACAGGAGTCGCGCGAGCAGACGCCCGATGACCAGGAACACCAGGGTGACGGCGAGACCGACGGCGATGAACACGAGGATCCTCACGCCGTTCGGCGACCCGACGATCAGCGTCCGGATGAGCAGGCCGACGGGAACCGCGACGATCCAGGTCCGGAGGAGGCTCCGCCATCCCGGGCTCCGGTAGGCGTGGGACAGCCACGCGACGAGGAACCAGGACCCGAGCAGCGGGACCGCGGTCCTGAGGAACCCCTCGACCGTGCTCACACGATGGCCGCGGAGCCCGATCAGCACGAACACGACCAGCGCGGCGGCATCGGCGATCACGTACCAGGTGACCCCAGGCCGCCCGGCCAGCAGTTTCCGCATCACCGCGAGGGCCGGAGCAGCGCGGCGGCGAGCTCGCGCAGGGCAGGGAGACAGACGTCGTCGTCACGTCCGGAGATCACCTGGACACAGACGTGATCGGCGCCAGCGTCGAGGTGCTCGCGGACGCGGTCGGCGATCGAGGACACGTCGCCCCACGCGATCGCGGCATCGATGAGTCGATCGCTCCCGCCGTCGTCGAGGTCATCGCCGTATCCGAGCCGACGCCAGTTGTTCGCGTAGTTCGGAAGCTCGAGGTAGTGGGCCGCCCAGGATCGAGCGATCCCACGGGCAGCCGCGGGATCGGCCGAGACGATGGCCGTCTGTTCGACGGCGAGCACCGGCTCGGGTCCCAGGAGCGAGCGGGCGTACACCGTGTGCTCGATGGGAACGAAGTATGTGTGTGCGCCGAGAGCACGCTCTGCCGCGACACCCAGCATCCGCGGGCCCAGCGCCGCCAGCAGTCGGCGGACCGGGATGTCGGGTGGCGGCCCCATCCGCGCCACGTCCATCGCATCCAGGTACGCCTCCATCCTCCTCACGGGGTCGGCCCACTCCTGGCCACGCCGGCCCGCCGTGGACTGATGCCCGATCCCGACCCCGAGGACGACGCGCTCACCGAACGCATCGGCGAGCGTCCTCGCCCCGCCCGCCATCGCCTCCGGATGGCGGGCGGTGACGTTCGCGATGCCCGAACCGACGGTGATGCGATCGGTCGACGACAGGAGCAGCGAGAGGTGCGCGAAGATCTCTCGGGACGCCCCGCCCTCGGGAACCCAGAGCGCGGCGTACCCGAGTCGCTCGATGTCGGCCGCCGCCTCGCGGACCGCCGCGGCCGGGATGGCGTCGAACGCGAAGGACCAGACCCCCACGCGCCCGAGTCGCGCGCGAACCGCTTCGTGCTCCGCGCCCACGGGACCGAACCCTATCGCCGGCCCGCATAGGGTCTCGGGGGACATGGACGTCGACGCCGTGGTCGCCGCGCTCAAAGACCGAGCGGATCCGTCCCGGAAGCCGGGCATGGCGCGGGTCGGGATCGACGTCTCACGGGCCTTCGGTGTGAGCGTTCCCGACATCCGCGCCGTCGCGAAGCGATGCGGAACGGATCACGACCTGGCGCTCGAGCTGTGGGCGACCGGCATCCACGAGGCTCGGATGCTCGCGACGCTGGTGGCAGACCCCGGAGCGGTCAGGGCCGACGAGATGGAAGGGTGGGCTCGCGAGATCTCATCGTGGGATCTCTGCGATCTCGCCGCGGATCTCTTCGGCCGAACGCCGAGTGGTCGCTCCACGATCCGCGCCTGGGCCCGACGACCCGAAGGGTTCGTGAAGCGCTGCGCGTTCTCGATGATCGCACGACGGGCCGTGTGGGCGAAGGACGCACCCGACCGAGAGTTCATCGGGTACCTGCCGTTGATCCGACGGGCCTCGGCCGACCCGAGGAACGAGGTGAAGAAGGGCGTCTCCTGGGCGCTCCGGCAGATCGGGAAACGGAACCGCTCGTTGCACGCTGCCGCCGTCGATGAAGCCGAGCGGATCCTCCTCCTGGCGACGCCTCCCGCGAGATGGATCGCGCGCGACGCCCTCCGGGAGCTCGGGAGCGAGAAGACCCGCTCCCGGCTCCCGGACTGACGCCTCGCTCCCGCTATCCCAGGTCGGTCCCCCGGGGCTCGCCCGCCTCGACGAGCTCGGCCGGCGTGTCCGGGATGTCGACCCGCTGCTCCGCGGCCTCGTGTCCCTCCACATCCAGCTTCGGCAACCACTCGAGCCAGCGAGGGAGGTACCAGTTCGCCCGACCCAAGAGCTTCATCGCCGACGGAACCAGGATCGTCCTCACGATCGTGGCGTCCAGGAAGACCGCGACCGCCAGCCCGAATCCCATCTGCTGGAGCGGCGAGAGGCGGCCGGCGGCGAACCCGCCGAACACCGCGACCATGATCAGCGCGGCGCCGGTGATGATCCCCGCCGTGGTCCGGAGGCCGTAGGCGACCGATCCCGTGTTGTCCCCGGTCAGGTCGTAATGCTCGCGGATCCGCGTGAGCAGGAACACGTGGTAGTCCATCGACAATCCGAACAGGACCGAGAACAGGAACAGCGGGATCCACGCCTCGATCGATTCGACCTGGATGAAGTTCAGCGCCGAGGCGATGTCCTTCACGAACCCCGGACCCACATCCTGCTGGAAGAACATCACGACCATGCCGTAGGCGGCTCCCACCGACAGTAGGTTCATCAGGATCGCCTTCACGGGCAGCACCACCGACCGGAACACGACCGTCAGGAGCAGGAACGAGAGACCCAGCACGAACGCGAACACGATGGGCATGTACGTGTCGGATTGGTCGAAGAAGTCCACGTTGAACGCGGTCTCCCCGCCTACGAGGACCCGAGCATCCGTGCCCGCGAACGCCTCCGGGACGTACTCCTCCCGGAGATCCCTGATCGCCTGCACCGACGCGTCTTCGTAGATGTCCCCCCGGAACGGGATCGAGAGCACGGCGAGGTCGCCGGCGTCGTTCACCTCGAGCGGGCTCGGAGCGGCGAACGCAGGATCGCTCGTCACGGTCGCGGTGAGCTCGTCGATCGAGCTCTGCACCTCCGAAGCGGCGATGTCGCCGTCGATGACGACCTCCGCCGGCTCGGAGAGACCTCCGGCGAAGTTCTCCTCCAGCAGGACGAACGCCCGCTTGCCCTCGATGTCGTCCGGCAGCGTGCTCACGCCGGACGTCCCGGTGTGGATGCTGAAGTACGGGATCGCCAGGACGACCAGGAGGCCGGCCCCTACGAGGAGGCTGACGACCGGTCGGCCCATCACGAAGCGCGTGGCACGGTCCCAGAACCCTGTCCCTGCCTCGACCCGACCGGCGTTCTTCCGAACGCGGAGCTTGTTCACCCGGTCACCCAGGAGCGCGAGGATCGCGGGCAGCAGCGTCATCGAAGCGGCGACGGCGATCAGCACGACGAAGATCGCGCCTCCCGCCAGGCTCCGGAAGATCGTGTTCGGGACGATCAGCAGCCCGAGCAACGCGAGGACCACCGTCATCCCGCTGAAGAACACAGCGCGGTTGGCGGTCGCGCCGGCACGGCCGATCGCCTCGAGCTTCTCGCGCCCGTGGAGGCGCTCCTCCCGGTATCGGGCAACGATGAAGAGCGAATAGTCGATCCCCACCGCCAGACCGATCATCGTGATCATGTTCTGCACGAAGAACGAGAAGTCGACGACGAGTCCGGCGAGCGCGGTCGCTCCCATCGCGATCGCGATGGAGAATGCCGCGAGGACGAGCGGGATGAGGCCGGCGACCACGGCGCCGAGGACGACGAGCAGCACGATCAACGCCACGATCGAACCGATACCTTCGCCCTTCGCGATGTCCTCTTCGATGATCTCGTTGAACTGGTTGAAGAGGGTCGCCGGCCCGGCCACATGGGTCTCGAATCCGTCCGGCCGATCGACGGACGTGACGGCTTCGTCGAGGAGCTTCGCGTCGTCGGAGAGCGCGTCCTCGTCCGTCTCGGTCATGAGGACCGGCAGCAGCACGGCGCGACCGCTCTCCGAGACGGGCCCGTCCTCGGTGAGGTAGCTCCCGACGCTCCTCACGACGCCGGGCCCGAGCGCCTGCACCTCGTCCTGGAGGGCGCCGACGTAGTCCGCGAACGCGGGGTCCTCGACGGTCGCGTTCTCCGACACCACGAGGATCAGCTCCGAGTCGGGCTCTTCGCCTCGCAGGCGCTCCTCGACGAGCCGGGCGGCCTCCTTGGCTTCGGGCTCGTTCGTGAAGTCGATCGCGTTCGTGAGCGCGTCGCCGAAGAGGCCACCGGCGACGAGGCCGATCGCTCCTCCCAGTAACACGACCCAGGCCACGACCGTGCGCCACGGGTGACGGCTGCTGGCTCTGGCGAACGATTCCGGGTTGATCCTCATCGGCGGCTCCCCCTCTTGACGGTATTGCCGAACGTACGGCGTACGCTTACGATGTATGGAGACTAGGTGTACATCGTAAGCCTGTCAACCCGGAAGCTACGGTGCGAGCAAGAACGGGACAGGGCATGAAAGTGAACGAGGCACGAAGCAGGGAGCCCCTCACGCGCGAACGCGTGGTCGAGGCCGCTCTCCGGGTCATGGACGAGGAAGGCCTCGAAGCCGTCTCGATGCGACGGGTCGCTCGCGAGGTCGGCGTCGAAGCGATGTCGCTCTACCACCACGTCGAGGACAAGGAAGACCTGCTGGATGGGATCTGTGAGCACGTCATGGCCGGGTTCGAATTCCCCGATCCCGTCGAGGACTGGGCGGAGAACTGCCGGAGAGGAGCCCGCGCCTGGCGTCGACTCCTGCAGTCGCATCCCGCCGTGATGCGCCTGTTCGCCGAGCAGCGAGGCCCGGTCCGCACCGTGGACTCGATGCGTCCGATGGAGTTCGCGCTCAGGCTCCTCCGCGGCGCCGGCCTCTCCGACCGTGACACCGCCCAGGCGTTCCACGCGTTCGGCGGCTACATCCAGGGGTTCGTGATGATGGAGCTCGGCTCGATCGCGGGCGGATCCGACGAGGCGCACCTGAAGGCCCACGCGGACCTGGTGTCGGCCCTTCCGGAAGAGTTCGAGGCGCTCGTGGCGGTGTCGCCGTACTTCGCCGAGTGCGATGCCGACGAGCAGTTCGAGTTCGGCCTCGATCTGCTGATCCGAGGCCTCGAGGCCAAGGCAGCCCGGAACGCCTGACGTCCAAGGGAACCACGCTCGAACGATCGGCGTCCAAGTCCGAACCGCCGACACGGAGGCTCCCATGAAGGTTCGGCTCCCCGCAGCACTTGTGCTCCCCGCAGCACTTGTGCTCCTGCTCACGCTCGCCGCGTGTGGCGAGACGCCGGTCGATCCAGGTGTCGGCGGCATCGACCACTCCACCGCCCCCGACGAGATCCTCGTCCGGATCTCGTACGAAGGCGGCTTCGTCCCCGTCGAATGGACCTACTCGAACTTCGCGTTTTACTCGCTGCTCGGCGACGGCACCCTCATCGTCCCCGGCGCACAGATCGAGATCTATCCTGGACCCGCCCTCCCGGCGATCTCCAGCCGGCAGGTGAACGAAGCGGGGACCCAGGCGATCCTCGAAGAGGTGCTCGCCGTGACCCGGGACATCCCCGCCGACCTGAACGATCTCGGCTTCATGAGCATCGCCGACGCCTCGACGACGGTGATCACCGTCTCGGCCGGTGGTGTGGATCGGACGATCCGTGCGTACGCGCTGAGCGAGCTGACCGAGCGCCCCGACGGGATGCCCGAGCGCGAGTACCGGGCGCGACTCAGCCTCCAGGAGCTGGTCGCCACGCTGACGGGTCCGACCGAGTGGCTGCCCGAGGGGTCGCTCGGTCCCGAGGGCCCCTACGAGGCCTCCGCGGCTCGCGTCTTCGTCGGGAAGCACCGGGCCGTCGACGACCTGAAGCAGGAACCGATGCCGTGGCCGCTCGACGCCGGGCTCGCGGCCTTCGGCGACCCGGTGCCGCCCGGCGGGATGCGTTGCGGGGTCGTCGAAGGCGAGGACTGGAACACCCTCCGCGAGTCGGCGACGGCCGCGAACCAGCTCACCCCCTGGACGGACGCCGGCGACCGGTACTCCATCCTTTTCCGGCCCCTGCTCCCCGACGAGCGCGGCTGCTGAGCCGCTCCGCCCGTGAGGGCTGAGCGCCGGTCAAGTCCCCTCCTCACTGAGCCGATGGTTCCGTGAGGAGCAGGCCGCCCTTCGCGGCCTCAGAGCCGACCCATGACGACTGAGATCGAGGACTCCGCCGTGGACCCATCGAGGACCCCCGACGGCTTCTTCGAGCCGCCCGCAGTCGGAACCGCCGATCGCACGCGGGAGCTCGAGCTCCGCTATCGCGGGATCATCGACCGGCTGCCGGCCGTGCTCTACGTCGACGACGTCGATCAGAACCAGCCGATGATCGACGTGAGCCCGAGCGTCCACGACCTGCTGGGGATCCCCCGCGAGGAGTTCCTGAGCAGGCCGTTCGCGTGGACCGACACGATCCACCGCGACGACCTCGCGGCGGTCATGGCGGAGAACGAGCGCTGCGCGGTCACCGGAGACCCGTTCCGCATGGAGTTCCGCGTCGTCCACCCCGACGGGAAGATCCTCTGGGTCCGCGACGACGCGGTCCTGATCCACGACGAATCGGGTGCACCGCTCCACTGGCTCGGGTTGATGCTCGACGTCACGGAGCTGATCGAGGCGCAAGCGGAGCTGCACCAGGCCAAGACGAAGTACGGCGCCCTGGTCGAGCAGATCCCGGCGATCGTCTACGTCGACGCGGCCGACGACGAGATGTCGACGACCTATGTGAGCCCTCAGATCCAGGCGATCCTCGGGTACACCGCACAGGAGTACATCGACGACCCGCAGCTGTGGGAGCGCATGTTGCATCCCGACGATCGTGAGAACGCGGTGGCCACGTACCTGCGCGGACGGGAGTCGGGCGGCCCCTTCGTCTTCGAATACCGCCTCATCGCGCAGGATGGCAGGACGGTGTGGTTCCGTGACAGCGCGATCGTGCTCACCGACGAGCAGGGCCGCCCCGAACACATCCAGGGCGTGATGCTCGACATCACCGAGCGCAAGATGGCGGAGGAGCGGATCGCGTTCCTCGCGTACCACGACAAGCTCACGGGACTCCCGAACCGCACGATGTTCCACGAGCTCCTCGGGCTGGCTCTCGCGCGAGCGAAGCGCCACGAGCTCGGTGTCGTCGTCGTGACCGTCGACCTCGACGACTTCAAGCTCGTGAACGATTCCCTGGGGCATGAGGCCGGAGACGCGATCCTCATGCAGCTCGCGCAACGGCTCAGCGACGCGACACGAGAGACGGACCTCGTGGCACGACCGGGTGGGGACGAATTCCTGCTCCTGCTGGCCGACCTCGATCGCGCGTCCTCCGGCCACGGGGGCCACGAGAGCGTCTCCGTCTCCGCCGAGTCCGTGGCGCTGCGGATCCAGGAAGCGCTCCGCACACCTTTCACCGTAGGGGATACCGAGCTCTACGTGACCGCGAGCCTGGGGATCAGCGCGTTCCCGGACGACGCGGATGACGCGCCGACGCTGCTCAAGAACGCGGAGACGGCGATGTTCCGGTCGAAGCGATCCGGGCCCGGCGGCTACGTCCTGCACGCGAAGGACGACGCCGACTCGATCGTGCGGCTCTCGCTGTCCACGCGGCTACGGCGGGCCGTGGAGCAGGAACAGTGGATGCTGCACTACCAACCGCTGATCGACCTGCACACCGCGGAGATGAACGGCGTCGAGGCGTTGATCCGGTGGCCCGAACCGAACGGCGGCCTCGTGCCGCCCGGCGACTTCATCCCGCTCGCGGAGGAGATGGGCCTGATCGAGGCGATCGGCACCTGGGTGATCGACGAGGTCTGCCGGCAGGGTCGCATGTGGCGGGAGCAGGGACTGGATCTGGACATCTCGTTCAACCTGTCGCCCCGGCAGCTCTGGCAGAACGACATCGTGGACCTGATCGTCGATCCGATCCTCGGGTCGGGGATGGACCCGAGCCGCGTGACGGTCGAGATCACCGAGTCCACGGCCATGACGAACCCCGACCGCACGCTCGGGATCCTCCACGAGCTCCACGCCCGCGGGCTCCACCTCGCGATCGACGACTTCGGGACCGGCTACTCCTCGCTCGCCCGGCTCCGCTACATGCCGGTCGACATCCTGAAGATCGACCGCTCGTTCGTGCGTGAGCTCGATCGCGACGAGCAGAACGCGAGCATGGTCTCGGCGATGATCGCGTTGGCCTCCAACCTCGGGATGACGCCCCTCGCCGAAGGGATCGAGACGGAGGCAGAGTGGCACGCGCTCACGGAGCGTGGCTGCGAACTCGGGCAAGGCTACTTCTTCTCCCGCCCCGTGCCGGCCGCGGAGATCCTCGCGATCCACCGGCGCGCCGGGCTCCACATCGTGGAGGGTGGCGCCGCGGGATGAGCGTGGACGCGTCGCCGGCGCTCAGCGCCGGCGACGCGGCCGGAGCCCGCTCCGCTTCCCTCGCGCGCCGCCGCTGAACACGACACGCGGAGGCGACACCTTCATCCCTTCCTGCTCGAATTCCGCGTGGAGGTCGAGCCGGGCCGCCATCCGACTCACGTCGCCGAGCTGCTCCGGCGTGACGAACGTGATGCTGGTCCCCGACCTGCCCGCGCGAGCCGTACGCCCCACCCGGTGGACGTAGCCCTTGTCGTCCTTCGGCGGGTCGTAGTTCACCACCAGGGTGATCCTCTCGAGGTCCAGACCCCGGGCGGCCACGTCCGTCGCCACCAGGATCCCGACGTGTCCGTCCTCGAACCTGCTGAGCGCACGCTCCCGAGCCTGTTGGGTCAGATCGCCGTGCATCGCGACGACCGTTACCCCTTCGGCGCGGAGCTGTCGGGCCAGGTGGTCGACGGCGCGCTTCGTGTTCACGAACACGAGGGTCGAGCCCGACGCCTCCGAGGCGAGCCGGGCCAGGGTCGACAGCTTGTCCTGGGGCGCCACCGGGATGAACCGATGGTCCGCCTCCTCCACGAAGCGCATCTCCACGGAGCCCACCTCGTGACGCATCGGGTTCCGTGTGTACACCTCGGCGATCCGGCCGATCGCGCCGTCGAGGGTCGCGGAGAAGAACATCGTCTGCCGATCCTTCGGCAGGTGGCGCACGATCCGATCGACCTGCGGCTGGAACCCCATGTCGAGCATCCGGTCGGCTTCGTCGAGGACGAAGATCCGCACGCCGTCGAGTATGACCAGGCCGCGCTCCACGAGGTCGTCCAGCCGTCCCGGGGTGGCGATCAGGATGTGCGCGGAGGTCACCCCTTTCGATTGCTCCCGGACCCTCGTGCCGCCGTAGACGGCCATGACCCGGAGCTTCCGCGCGCGAGCGATGTCCTCGAACTCGTCGCTGACCTGCTGGGCCAGCTCACGGGTGGGCGTCAGCACGAGGGCGGCCGGGCGACGCTCCTCGCCGGGATCGATCTGGTCGACGATCGGGATCGCGAACCCGAGCGTCTTGCCGGATCCCGTCTTCGACCTCGCGAGCGTGTCCCTCCCCGAGGTGGCGTCTTCGATCACCATCACCTGGATCGGGAACGGCGACTCGATCCCGCGGGCCTCGAGCGCGCGCACGACGGCCTCGGATACGCCCAGGTCGCGGAACGTGAGCATCGTGGGGTGCACCTCCTCCTTCGAGAGTACCGCCCGCGGCGACGCCCCGAGCCGTGCCGGTAGTCTCTTCGGCGCCACGCTCCCTGAGCCGCACGCCGAGAGGAAGGAGACGCACGGCATGGGCGACACGACCGGGACGGACGATCGCGCGGGGATCTGGACGGAGCTCGCCGCCCAGCTCGCCGTCGACAGCATCCGATCCACGACCGCGGCCGGGTCCGGTCACCCCACCTCGTCGATGTCCGGGGCGCATCTGGCCGCGGTCCTGTTCGCCGATCACCTGCGAACCGACCTCGCCGACCCGCACGGTGCGGCGAACGACCGCTTCGTGCTGTCGAAGGGTCATGCCGCGCCACTCCTCTATGCCGTGTTGAAGGCGATCGGCGCGATCGATGACGACATGCTGCTGTCCCTGCGGCGGCTCGGATCCCCGATCCAGGGACACCCCGCTCCCGTCCCCGAGCTGCCGTGGGTCGAGGCCGCCACCGGCTCGCTCGGCCAGGGACCGGCGATCGGGCTGGGGATGGCGCTCGGGATGCGTCTGTGGGAGAGCCCCGCGCGGGTCTGGGTCCTGCTCGGGGACTCCGAGGCAGCCGAGGGATCGATCTGGGAGGCGGTGGAGGCCGCGGCGTACCACCAGGCCTCCAACCTCGCCTGCATGCTCGACCTGAACCGGCTCGGCCAGCGCGGCCCGACGATGCACGGCTGGGATGCGGACGTCTTCGTCGCCCGCGCGCAGGCGTACGGGTGGCACGCGCTCTCGATCGACGGACACGACGTGATGGCGATCGACGCCGCCTACCGTTCGGCGGCCGCGGCCGATCGACCGACGATGATCGTGGCGCGGACCGAGAAGGGGCACGGTGTCTCCGAGGTGGCGAACCAGGATGGTTGGCACGGGAAGGCCTTCCCGGAGGATCTGGCCTCCCGGGCGATCGAAGAGCTGGGAGGCGTGCGCTCGCTCACGATCACGCCGCAGAAGCCCGAACCATGGATGCCGGTGGGCCGGGCCGCGCCGGCCGGCGCGCCCGCACCCACCTACGCCGAGCCGATCGCCACCCGCAAGGCCTTCGGAGAGACCTTGCGGTGGCTCGCCGGCGAGCGCGACGACCTCGTCGTCCTGGACGGCGAGGTCGGGAACTCCACCTACACGGAGGATGCGGAGGCCATCGCCCCGGATCGCTTCTTCCAGATGTACATCGCCGAGCAGACCTTGGTCGGGACGCAGACGGGCCTTCACGCGCTCGGCGCAACCGCCTTCTCCGCGACGTTCGGGGCGTTCTTCACCCGCGCCTACGACCAGATCCGGATGGCGGCGATCGGACGGGCAGATCTCCGCCTGTGCGGATCGCACGCCGGAGTCTCGATCGGCGAGGACGGCCCGTCCCAGATGGCGCTCGAGGACCTCGCGGCGTTCCGCGCGATCCACGGGACGACCGTCCTCTACCCCTCGGACGGCAACGCCACGGTCCGGCTCGTGACGTCGATGGCGGACCTCAGCGGCATCTCCTACCTCCGCACGACGAGAGAGGCCACGCCGATCCTGTACGGCCCGGAGGAGGACTTCCCGATCGGCGGGTCGAAGACCCTCCGCGAAGGCGACGACGTGACGCTCATCGGCGCGGGCATCACGGTCCACGAGTCGCTCGACGCCGCCGACCGTCTCGCGGCCGACGGGATCGAGACACGCGTGGTCGATTGCTACAGCGTCAAGCCGATCGACGCGGGCTCGCTCCGGGAGGCCGCAGCGGCGACCGGGCTGCTGGTCGTGGTCGAGGACCACAGGATCGAGGGCGGCTTGGGCGACGCGGTGCTCGACGCGCTCGCCGCGGGCGGGACGCTCAGCGGGCGGGTGATCAAGCTCGCCGTGACGGATATGCCCGGCTCCGGCGCACCCGAGGAGCTCCGGGACTGGGCAGGGATCGACGCCGACGCGATCGTGGAGGCGGTGCGGAGCGCGCTCGGCCGAGACTGAGGGCTGGTCAGCTGACTTCGCTCGCCACGCGGAGACCGCCGAACGACATCGCGATGATCTCCTCGGGCGGCACGGGCCGGGAGAAGTAGAAGCCCTGTCCCATCACGCAGCCGCGCTCCCGCACGAACGCGAGCTCTCCCTCCGTCTCGATCCCTTCGGCGAGCGTGGTGACGCCGAGCCCTCGTGCCAGTTCGATGAAGGCGGTGACGATGCTCTGGTTCTGAGGATCGACGTCGACACCACTGACGAACGAACGATCGATCTTGAGCACGTCGACCGGCATGTCCCGGATCCGAGCGAGCGAGGAGTACCCGGTTCCGAAATCGTCGATCGCGATCCGGAGGCCGCCGTCGTGGAGCGCTTCGAGGATCGTCTGCGCGCGGTCCGGGTCGGTCATGGCCGAGGACTCCGTGATCTCGACGATGACCTTCGCGGGATCGATGCCGCCTTC
>JAJNBA010000047.1 GCA_021155985.1 Actinomycetes bacterium | reverse complement strand
CGCGTCGACTCGTCCTGCTCGAGCCGGTCGGCCACCTCTCGGAGGGCCTCCGCCCTCGGTCGCGGCCGGAACGTCGCCACGTTGACCCCGGGCGGCACCACCCGGGCGTTCGAGGTGGTCTGCGGCACGAGCTCCACGCATCGCCGGAGCGACTCCGCGCTGGGACCGACGACGGCGAGAGCTGCCTCCAGTCCTTCGCGAGCGAGCGTCCGATACCGGGCCTGGGGTCGGATCGCGTACTCGAGATCGCTGCCGTGGATCTTCGCGACGTAGGAGCCGGCTCCCAAGGAACGGCGCCCGATCGCGGCTCCGGGGATCCCGTGGCCGACGAACGTGACGTCGGGGCGATGCGCGGCCGCGGCGGCGCGGAGCGCCTCGACGTTCGCGCGGAGGTAGGTCTCCAGCTCGTCTTCGGCGAGATCGACGAACGGGCGGACGTCCTCGAAGCCCTCGTAGTGATCGACGACGAACACGGGGAGGAGCGTGCCGATCTCCGGGCGGAGCAGGACGCATCGGCCGGGAGCATCTGAGGCGTTCGGGTTCGGTTCGATCGTCGAGACGTCGTCGCGGTCCAGCACCCCCCACGCGTCGATCCACGGGTACCGCTCCGGATGTCGCTCCTGGCACACCAGCAGCACATCGTGTCCTCCGGCGCGCCAGACCTCGACGATCCGCGCGGTCGCGACGTTGGAACCCGACCCCTCCAGGAGCCATCCGTGCCACACGAGGATCCGCACGTGCGCATGGTAGGGGCGGATCCGCGGGCGGCGCGAACGCGGCGCCGGCCGATAAGGTGCCTGCCCCCCGACGGAAGGAGCCACCACCGATGCGCGCGTTCAACCCGGCCGGCGTTCCCGGTCCGTTCGGAAGCTATTCCCACGGGATGGAGGTCGAGTCCCCGATGCGGCTCGTCTTCGGCGCCGGGCAGACCGGCGTCGACACCGACGGACGGATCGGGGCGGACATCGAGGAGCAGTCGCGACTGCTCTGGCGCAACATCGACGGGGTGCTCGCCGGCGCCGGCATGAAGATCTCGGACATCGCGCAGCTCACGATGCTCCTCGTGCGGCGGGAGGACCTTCCCACCGCTCGAGCGGTACGAGAGGAGTACCTCGACGGGCACCGCCCGGCGTCGACACTGCAGTTCGTCGCCGGCCTCGCCCACCCCGACTGGCTGATCGAGGTCGACTTCATCGCCGCCCGGCCGACGAGCTGATCATGACGCTCATGGCGACGATCACCGGAGTCCCTCATCGTTCGCGCGCTGTGCCGGGTCCGGGGATGAACGTCCCGGTGCGCTCATCGCGTGGGACGCCGTCGGCTGCGATCTCCTCGCCGCCGAGGAACACGCGGACGACGTCGCCGGTCGTCGTGCGACCGGCGTAGGGAGTCCAGCCAGCCTTGGAGATCACGTCCTCGTCTCGGATACGCACCGTCGCGGACGGATCGACGAGCGCGACGTCCGCGGCGGCTCCTACATGGAGAGATCCCTTCGCCGGCCACAGGCCGTACCGCTTGGCGGGGTCCTCCGAATAGCGCTCGACGACTTCGGACCACGTGAGCCGGCCGGTCGCGGCAGCATCCAACAGCAGCCGCGTCGTCGTGTCGAGACCGGGCAGGCCGAACGGGGCATCCCAGAAGTCCCCTGCGCGCTTCTGTCCCAGCGTCGACGGCGCGTGGTCGGTCGCCACGTGCGTGAGCGTCCCGTCCCGCAGGAGGTCCCACATCGTGTCCATCTCCACACGTGAGCGGTTCCGTGCGGGCGGTGTGAACTTCCTGAGCGGGCCATGCTCCTCGACCTCATCCTCCATGAGGAGCAGATACTGGGGGCAGGCCTCTGCCGCGAGGTCCGCGCCCCGGCCGCGCGCGCCCACGATCACCTCCGCGACCTCGGGGCAGGAGACGTGCGCGATCGTGAGCCGCGCGCCGGTCTCCACCGCCAGCTCGGCGATGGCCCCCACGGCCACGAGCTCGGCGTCGCGGGAACGCCACTCGGAGAGGATGCCCGGATCCACGCGCTCCTGCTCGCGCAACGCCCGCTCGGCATCCGCGGTCCGCGTCTCATCCTCCGCGTGGACCAGACACGTGCCCCCGAACTCCGCGACCGCGCGGACGGTCCGTCGCAGATCATCGCCTTCCACTGCCGGCACGCCGTGCGTCGCGCACGTGAAGACTTTGAAGAATGACACCCCAGCACGCCACGTGTCCCGGAGGGTCTCGATCCGGTCGGGCCACACGTGCGCCGCGAGCCCGAACGAGATGTTCGACCTGCCGCGCAGGGCCGCGCGCTTGTCGGCGAGCTCGTTCGGATCGCGGACGGGATGCGCGTGGGTGTGCTCGATGATCGTCGTCACGCCACGCGCCGCGGCCGCGGCGGTCCCGGTGGGGAAGTCCTCGCGCTCGGTCGGTCCCGGGTCCATGAGGTGCACGTGGGTGTCGACCATCCCGGGCATCACGAGCAGACCACCGGCATCGATCACGGTCGCTCCCTCGACGTCGCCGCCAGGGACGGCCACATCCGCGACATGCCCGTCACGGACGACCAGATCGGCGCGCCGCGACCCCTCGCCCGACACGATGGTCCCACCCACGATCGCGAGATCTGCCCGCACGCCTCCTCCTTCGGTCGCAGAACCGGTGCAGTCGCGTGTCCAGCGCTCTCCGGCAAGGTTGTATTTTATGTACGAGTACGCTGATGGGGGCTTGGGATGGACGGCGGCACGGCGATCGGTGAGGAGCGAGGGACCTTCTCCCTCGACGATTTCGCGCAGGAGCTGGCCGAGGCGGGGAAGAATCGCCAGCTCGGAACGGCTCTCTGGTTCGAGAACGACCACGTCCGGATCTTCGAGGTGCGCCTGGGGCCGGGCGAGCGTGGGCCGTTCCACGTGCACGACGCCACCTACTTCTGGACCGTCGTCGAGCCCGGTCGCGGGCTCCAGCGCTTCGCGGACGGATCGTTCGTCGTACGCGACTACGGCCTGGGCGAGACGAAGTACCTCACGCATTCGCCAGATGAACCGCTCGTGCACGATCTCGAGAACGTGGGCGACACAACGCTCCGCTTCGTCACCGTCGAGCTGAAGCACTGACGGCCGTGCCCCCCGGCAGGCCGCGCGTCGCCGTCATCGGGGGCTCGCTCGGCGGGTTGATCACGGGGCTGCAGCTGCGCGACGTCGGGTGCGAGGTGGACATCTTCGAACGTTCCCCCGTGCCGCTGGAGGGGCGAGGGGCGGGGATCGTACTCCACCCCGTCACGACTCGCTACTTCGAGGATCACGGATTGCTCGACCTCGGCCGGGTGAGCTCCTCGGCGCGGACGCTTCGATACCTCACCGCGACGGGGGAGGTGCTCCTCGAGGAACCGATCGCCTATCGATTCACGTCCTACGCGACCCTCTATGCGGCGCTCGTCGACTTCTTCGACCCGTCGCGCTATCACCTGGGGAAGGATCTCGTGGACGTCGCGGACGGCCCCGCCGAGATCCGCGCCCTCTTCGCCGACGGGGGCGACCGGTCCTTCGACCTGCTCGTGGGAGCGGACGGCATCCGGTCGACCGTGCGCGGGTTGCTGTTCCCCGACCTGCGTCCCGCCTATGCCGGGTACGTCGGGTGGCGAGGGACGCTCCCCGAACGCGAGCTGCCCACCCGGGCGCGCGAGGAGCTGCGCGACCTGCTCACCTACCACGTCGGCGACCGCACGCACGTGCTGTCCTACGAGATCCCCGCGCCCGACGGCGCATCGATGAATTGGGTCTGGTACCGGAACGTGCCGGACGGTGGCGAGCTGGCGTCGCTGCTCACCGACCGCTCCGGCGTGCGCCACGATCTGTCCCTGCCGGCGGGAGGCGTACGCGACGCACACGTCGACGAGCTCCGCGGATCGGCGGCGGAGCTGCCGCCGGCATTCACGGATCTGATCCGCGCGACCCGGGAGCCCTTCGTCCAGGTGATCGTGGATCTCGAGGTCCCCGCGATGGTGCGCGGGAGGGTCTGCCTCGTCGGCGATGCGGCGTTCGCGCTCCGGCCGCACATCGCCGCCGGCACGGCGAAGGCGGCCGCGGATGCGCGCTCCCTCGCGGAGGCGATCGACGCGGCCGGCGACGACGTGCCGGCGGCGCTCGCGGCGTGGGAGCCCGCGCAGCTCGCGCTGGGTCGCGCCACCACGGCTCGGACGAGGGAGGTGGGGGAGCGCGCGCAGGTCACCGGCACCTTCCGTCCCGGCGACCCGGACGTGGCGTTCGGCCTCTACCGACCGAAGGACGGGAATTACGCCGCGCACTAGACGGCCCTCCACGCGGAGTTGTATATAATGTCTGACCTGCGACGGCGTCCCATCCCTCGGACGACGTCGGTCACGACGGAGGATGGGATGACGAACGGCAACGGCGCGGTGATCGACATCCACGCGCACGTGATGACCCCTGAAGCCGAAGAGATCGCAGCCCCGCTGTTCACTCCGGACAAGGACCCGTTCATCGGCTTCTCCGGACCCGCCAGCGAGGCGTACAACCGCACGCACTTCGCCGAGATCGTGCCCCAGCTCACCCAACCGGAGCAGCGGTTGCGTGACATGGATCGCATGGGGGTCGACGTGCAGGCGATCTCCGTGGTGCCACCCCAGTACTTCTACTGGCCCGAGCCACAGATCGGGGAGAAGCTCGCGGGGATGGTGAACGACCGGCTGTACGAGATCGTCGAGAGCCATCCGGATCGCTTCGTGGGCCTCGGCACGCTTCCTCTCCAGGACGTCGACCTTGCCCTCGGTGAGCTCGATCGGGTCGTCCGCGACCTCCGGTTCGGCGGGCTGGAGATCTGCACCAACGTCAACGGCGACGACTTCGACGATCCGCGTTTCGTGCCGTTCTTCGAGAAGGTCGTGGAGCACGATCTCCTCCTCGTCGTCCACCCGAACGGCTTCACGCAGGGGCAGCGCCTGACGGACTACTACCTGATCAACACCCTCGGGATGCCGATGGATTCGACGGTGTTCATCGCGCGGATGATCTTCGGCGGCGTTCTGGAACGGTTCCCCACGCTGAAAGTCTGTGTGATGCACGGCGGCGGGTACCTGCCGTTCTACCCGGCGCGCTTCGATCACGCGTACGCATCGCGCGACGATTGTCGCGAACACATCAGCCGGCCTCCGAGCACCTACCTCGCCCAGATGTATTTCGACACCATGGTGTTCGACTCCGTCATGCTGTCGACGCTCGTGCAGCGATGGGGTGCCGATCACGTCCTGCTGGGCACCGACTATCCGTTCGATATGGGAGAGGACGACCCCTTGGGCTTGCTCGACCGGGTCGAGGGACTCGGAGATGCAGAGCGCGCGATGATCTCGGGGGGGAACGCTGCGCGACTCCTGGGTCTGGACCGCTCCCCGTAACGACTGGAAGGGCGACGGCCGATCCGACCCCGAGATCAGCCCACCGGGTCGATCGGCGGAGACCCGGAGAGAACGAGTCGCACGTTCTCCCGCATCCGCGCCAGCGCTTCGGTCTGAGACTCGATCGTCCGTCCGGCGTTATGCGGAGAGATCAGGACATGGGGCAGGGAACGGAGCCCGTGGTCCTCCGGGAGCGGCTCCGGGTCGGTCACGTCCAGCCCCGCACCGGCGAGGTGGCCGGCGCGCATCACCTCGAGGAGGTCCTCCGTCGATACGATCGGGCCGCGAGCCACGTTGATCAGGCACGCGTCCTCCTTCATCATCCTGAGTGCCCTCCGATCGATCATGTTGCGCGTGGCATCGGTCAGCGGGGCGCAGAGGATGACGGCGTCGGCCTCGCGCAGAAGCGTGTCGAGATCCACGAACCGCACCGGGACACCCGGGGCGCGGTCGGGATCGGGAGTCCGTGTGTTGGCGAGGACCTGCATCCCGAGGCCTTGGCCGAAGCGAGCGACGAGAGCGCCGATCTCGCCGAGCCCCACGATCCCGAGGATCTTCCCGCCGAGTTGGGTGGCCAGCGTGTCCCGCCACACGGGATCGTCGTGCAGCCAGCCCCGACGCGCGAGGTGGAGCAGGAGGAACAGGGCGTGCTCGGCAACCGCCCGGCCCCGCGCACCGGGGACGTTCGTGACCGTCACGCCGCGCCGGGCGGCTGCGGCGACATCGATGTTGTCCACGCCGGCGCCCGGCTTCGCCACGAGCCGGAGTGCCGGAGCCAGTTCGATCATCTCCTCCGTCACGGGAGCGTGGGCCGTGAGGAGGGCTGCAGCCTCCGGGAGCAGTGAACGCAGATGCTCGATATCGAACGCCTCGGGGATCAGCACCTCGTGCTCCGGGCCGGCCCAGCCGGCACCGATCCGGAAACCCTCGCTGATCAGGAGGGGATCAACGACGAGGATCCGTGCGATGGTTCACCAGCTCCTCTCGACGGACGGCCGATACACTACGGGCGCGTCTTCGGGGCGGGCCGCCACCGCACCGAATCGAGGATCGCTCGAGTCCGTTGCGAGGTGACCATGGCCGACAACGCGGTTTCCGTCTTCGCTTCGTTCCATCCTCGGGAGGGGCGAGCGGGCGACCTCCGCTCGCTGCTCGCATGGATGGTGGAACGGACGAGGGTAGAGCCGGGATGCGAGCGATACGACCTCTACGAGGAGCGCGATGCCGGTGGCGTGCTCCATCTGTTCGAGCGCTACCGGAGCCAACAAGCGCTCGAGGCGCATCGAGCGACTGAGCACTACATCGAGTACCGGCGGCAGGTCGCCGACCTCCTGCAGGAGCCGATCGGCGTGGTCGTCCTCGACCCGATCGACGTGGGCGGCTGAGCGCCGACAGGCCACACTCACTTCTCCAGGTCCAGCGTCTCGGCAGCGAAGAGCTCGGTCGGATCGAGGGACCGAGGCGAGAGCCCTTCCTCGACCGACCACCGGATCGCGGACTCCAGCTCCGGCCGGTTCGCCGCCAACCCGTAGGGCCAGTAGTCGTCGCCCATCAGCGCACGCACGGAATCGAGCTCGATCCAGGGCAAGGTCACGCGGAGGAAGTTCGTCTGTTCCAGGTCGTGGATCGCGAGTCGCTTCGCCTCCGCGAACCCGCGGAAGACGTTCGCGGCGAGCCAGGGGTACCGGTCGGCGAGCGACCGTCGGATCGCGACCACGTGCATGATCGGGAACAGCCCGGTATCACGGTAGAAGCGGCGTTCCTCCGCCCGGTGATCGCGCCACAGGCGTCTGACCTGCGGATCTCCGGCCTCGAAGCACGACGGCGGTCGCGGTGACACGAGGCCGTCGAGCCGCCCGTCGGCCAACATCGCCGAGAGCGTGGAGGTCCCGTCGATCGGTTGGAGGTCGATCCCCTCATGGACCTGGACGGGGATCCGCTCCTCGCCGCCAGGCAGCTCGAGCCCGCCGCTCCGCCACCTGATCGCGGTCGGCGGCACGCCGTGACGATCGGCGAGGATCCCGCGGACCCACAACGCTGCGGTCTGCTGGAACTCGGGGACCCCGACGGCCATGCCTACGAGGTCCTCGGGACGGTCGATGCCGCGGTCGGTCCTGACGTAGACAGCGGAGTGTCGGAACGCCCGCGACGGGAAGGCGGGGACGGCGAGGTAGGGGCTGGATCGCCTTCCGACGACGATGAGGTAGCTGCTGAGCGAGAGCTCCGTGACGTCGAACTCCTCGTCCCGGAGCGCTCTCGCGAAGAGGTCCTCCGGTTCGCCGGTGATCGGCTCGAGCTCACATCCCTCGATCGCCGCGCGCCCGTCCAGGAGCGGTCGGGTCCGGTCACTGACCGTGCAGCCGAACGAGATCCGCAGCGAACTCATCGAGCGGGCTCCGGACGGCAGCGTTCCGAGAGGGCAAGGAGATACCCGTGCCGGCGTGTGTTCAACACTCGTCGCAGGCTCCCATGAGGGAGCCAAGCATCGTGTAGTAGCCGATCGTGAGCGCGATCTCGACCACCGCGCGAACCCCGAGGAGCCTCCGCACGGCGTCGAAGGTCGTGTCGGACACCGTCCGGCTTCCGCAGAGCTCGTCGACGAACGACACGAGTGTTCGCTCGCGCTCGGCGAGGCCGGCGGGGTCGCGCTGCAACGTCGCGATCGTCTCCCCGGAGATCCCCGCCACGGTTGCCGCGTGCAGGTGCGATTCCCATACGAACGCACAGTCGATGGCTCGACCGGTGGCGAGGGTGACCAGCTCGCGGTCGGCGTCGGTCACGCTCGATCCGGAGCGCACGAGGTGGCCCAGCTCGGCGACGCGCTCGGCCATCGCGGGGGAGTGGAGGAGGAGCTGGAACGGGCGGGAGACCTCTCCACGGCTCTCCGCGATCCGTTCTGCCACGGTCCTCGCCTCGGGCGTGAGATCGTGTTCATCGTCGAGCAGGTCCACACGCGTCATCGCTCACCTCCGTTCCTCCTCGGTTCGCCCGGTCCCTGTCCTCCGGAGGTTCATCTCACGGGGTTCCCGAGGGTGCCGATCCCGTCCACCGAGACCTCCACACGATCGCCGGGCACCAGGAACCTGGGCGGCTCGAGACCGATCCCGGCGCCGGCTGGGGTGCCGGTCGCGATCACGTCCCCAGGCTCCAGCAGCATCGTCTCGGAGATCGTGCGGATCAGTGAAGGGATATCGAAGATCAGACTGGAGATCGGTGCCTCTTGTCGAAGCTCGCCGTTCACGTGCGTTCGGAGCCACGATGCTCCGACGTCCGGCAGCTCGTCGGCCGTGACGATCGCCGGCCCCATCGGGCAGAACGTGTCCGGGCTCTTCCCGAGGAACCACTGCACGTGGCGATGCTGGAGATCTCGAGCTGTCACGTCGTTCACGATCGTGTAGCCGAACACATGGGCGTCGGCATCGGACTCCTGGATCCGCCGTCCGCTCCGGCCGATCACCACTCCGAGCTCGCCCTCATAGTCCGTTGTTCCGGTCGGATCGTTGGCGACCAGGATCGGCTCGTCGGGTCCGATGACGGACGAGGCGGCCTTCGTGAAGATCACGGGGTGCTCCGGCACGGCGGACCGCTCGGAGGCGTCGAAGCCCGACCGGGAGAACTCTGCGGCGTGATCCGCGTAGTTCCGGCCGACGCACATCACGTTCTTGCGCGGTCGGGGGATCGGCGCGTGGATCCGAACGTCGTGATCAGCGACCGGAGCAGCGCGTTCGATCGCTTCTGCTGCGCTCGCAAGAGCGGGATCGCCGAGTCGGATGAGCTCCGTCATGTCCGCCGGCAGGCCAGCATCGGCGAGATCGACGACGCCCCCGGCGACGAGCGCGCCCGTTCGAGGGCTCGCGGAGTCGGCAGAGAAGGTCACCAGGCGCATACCACTCCCTCCGTGGCCGCCCTCAGTTGAGGCGGCCCGTGTCGCCCCCGTACCAGTCCACATCTTCCGGCGCGGTCCGCACGGTCACGGTCCGCAGGTGCGTGAAGTCGTGGAACGACTCCCAGCCGCCTTCGCGGCCGCTGCCCGAGTCACGGACGCCACCCCACGGCGCGGCGGGATCGAGCCGATGGTGATCGTTCACCCACACGATCCCGTGGGTGAGCCCCGCCGCCACCCGGTGCGCCCGCGCCACGTCGCGGGTCCAGATCGCCGAGCCGAGCCCGTAGTCCGAATCGTTCGCCTTGCGAAGCGCGTCCTCCTCGTCGTCGACCGGGACCACGACCGCGACCGGACCGAAGATCTCCTCGCGAGCGCAGCGGCTCTCGTTCGTGAGGCCGGTGATCACGGTGGGTTCGACGAAGAAGCCGTCCTCCAGGCCGGGGACGGTGGGGATGCCGCCACCGGCCGCGATCGTGCCCCCTTCTTCCGCCCCGAGCTCGATGTAGCCGAGCACGCGCTCCCGCGCCGCGGCAGAGATCAGCGGCCCGAGTTGCGTGTCGGCTTCGAACGGGTCGCCGATCCGGATCGAGCGCGCGATCGTCGACAGCGCCTCGACGAAGGCATCGTGGATCGACCGCTGGACGAGGACGCGACTGCCGCAGATACACGTTTGGCCCGCTGCCACGAATGCCCCGAACGCCACGCCCTTGGCGGCCGCCGCGATATCCACGTCGTCGAAGACGAGCACCGGCGTCTTGCCGCCGAGCTCCACGGTGACCTTCGCGAACCGCTCGGCTGCGGCCCGGGAAACCGCTCGACCGGCGGCGGTGCCGCCCGTGAACGTGATCTTCCCCACGCCCGGATGTGCGGACAGGCGAGCCCCGGCGATCGAGCCGATCCCCGGCGCCACGTTCAGGACGCCGGGCGGTACGCCCGATTCGAGCGCGACCCGGCCGAGCAGGAGACTCGTGAGCGGCGTGAGCTCGGATGGCTTCAGCACGACGCTATTGCCGGTGGCGAGCGCCGGCGCGAGGCTCTTGGACCCGATCATCATCGGGTGGTTGAACGAGCTGAGGATGCCGACCACCCCGATCGGGAAACGAGACGTGTAGGTGTGGTACGGCCCGGGCATCGCGATCACGTCCGTCCGGTCCGCGACGAGAAGCGCGGCGTTGTAGCGGTACCACTCGGGCAGGCGCCCGAGCTGCGCGCGTGTCTCCCCGATCGGCCGCCCGTTGCAGAGCGTCTCCAGGAGGTAGAGATCTTCGATCCGCGCCTCGATCGCGTCAGCGAAGCGGTGCATGGCCAGTGCTCGAGCGGCGGGCGCCATCCGGCTCCAGGCGCCGCCGTCGAAGGCGCGGCGGCCGGCCGCGACCGCGGCGTCGATGTCGGCCTCGCCGGCCGCCGCGACGTCGGTCACCTGACGCCCCGTGGAGGGGTCGATCACCGGCAACCGGGCTCCGTCGGCGGACGAGGCCTCGCGGCCGTCGATCAACAGATCGCGAGGCACGTCGAGCGCGCCGAGGACCTCCTCCCCGCGGGTGCGCGCCTCTCGTCGGTCCTCGATCGCCATGTCAGCTCGCGACGTCCGTGGCTCGGGCGGCGTCGGTCTCCTCCTGCATCTCCTCGAACCGGCGGAGGAGCTCGGCCTGCGCCATCGCGACCTCCGTGTCGGACGCCTTCCGAGGGTACGGCAGTTCGATCGGGAGGTCCGCGAACAGGCGGCCTCCCGGAGCGAGGATCAGGACACGGTTCGAAAGCTGGACCGCCTCCGCGATGTCGTGGGTCACGAAGAGCACGGTCTTCTTCGCCTCCGTCCAGATCCCCTGGAGCTGCTCGCGGAGGCTCCGCGCGGTGATCGCGTCGAGGTGACTGAACGGTTCGTCCATCAGCAGCAGGTCCGGTTCGACCGCGAAGGCCCTCGCGATCCCCACGCGCTGCTGCATCCCACCGGACAGCTGAGCGGGGAACTTCCCCCCGGCGTCGTCGAGACCGACCATCCGGAGGTAGTCGCGAGCTCGATCCGGCACGTCTTCACCCTCCAGCACGTAGAGCATGTTCTGCATCACGGTGCGCCAGGGGAGGAGCCTGGGCTCTTGGAAGACATACCCGAGGCGAGCCGGGCTGCCATCCTCGGAGACCGAGACGCTGCCGTGAGTTGCCGTCTCGATCCCTGAGACGATGTTCAGGAGCGTGCTCTTCCCGCAGCCGGACGGACCGACCACCGAGACGAAGACGTGCCCGCCGATCTCGAACGAGAGATCGTCGATCGCTGTCGTGGCGTCGGAGCCGCGCTCGATCGCCGGGAACGTCTTGTTGAGGTGCTCGACCCGCAGTGTGGCCATTCCCTCCTCCTCTCTGTCTCGGTCGTTTACGCCCCCGTCACCGCGACGTCGATCCCCTCGACCCGGCGCTGCGCCTGCTTCACCTGTGTATCGCGCCACCGGAACGCCCGGCGCTGGAGCGGGACGAGTGCGACCCGGTCGATGAGGACGATGAATCCGATGAACAGGATCACCCAGGCGACGAACCCCTTGTACCGGTTGGCGTCGTACCAGTACCGGGCTTGGTACCCGACGCCCTCGCTCGATGAGAACCACTCGCCCAGCAGGACCGCGTTCCAGCCGATGATCACGGCGAACCGGAATCCGGCGAACAGGTACCCCGTGACCGCCGGGAGCAGGAGGTGTCGCACGCGTCGGTACGACGACACGTGGAACGCCCCCGACATCCGGCGGAGATCTCGCGGAACCGCCTGGATCCCTTGCACGACGTTCACCGCCACGAATGGGAACGCGGAGAGGAACGTGGTGATCACGACCGCGGTGTCGCCGAGCCCGAGCCACATCTGGGTGAGGAATGCCCAGATGATCGCCGGGAGGGCAACGAGCATCAGGAGCGTGTCCTTCAACAACGCCTCCGCGATCTTTGACCCCCCGATCACCACGCCGCTGACGATGCCCAGCACCATCGAGATCGCGATCCCCAACGTGAATCGAGGGAGCGTGGCCGCGAAGTGCTCGAGGAACTCGCCACGGACGATCCCGCCGTGGCTGCCGCCGGTCACCTCGATCCAGAGGAACCCGAACACGTCGGCCGGGGGAGGGAACCGGTCCTCGTAGAGCGAGAGCAGTTGCCAGGCCACGAGGAGGAACAGGTAGCTCGCGATCCGTGCGGTGAGTGGCGAGCGGAGGAGTCGCCCGACCCCTGCGATCGGAGAGGCGGGCGCCACCGTGGTCGCTTGGCTCACGGTCGATCCTCCAGTCGCCAGCGGAACAGGTACCGCTCGAGCTTCGCGAGCACGAACCGTTCCACGAGGATCATGAAGATGACGAACAGGAGCACCCAGGCGAGCATCCCCGGGATCGAGAAGTCCTCGAACTCGTGACGGATCTGGAAGCCGACCCCTGATGAGGACCCGAAGACCTCGGTGAGCTGCTCCACCTTCCACGCGAGGGCGAAGGACAGCCGCACGCCGGCGAAGGCGAACGGAGCAACGGACGGGATCAGGACGTTGCGGACGATCGAAGCGCGTCGGCGACCATACGCGTCGCTCATCTGCACGAGGCGGTGGTCCACCGAGTCCAACCCCTCCGCCACGTTGATCGCCACGTACGGCATCGACACGAGGCCGACGGACAGGATCGGGCCGAGGATCTTGATCCCGAACACGACGAGGGCCAACACCGCGTACGTGATGCCGGGGATGCTTCCCGCCACGATCGTCATATCGTGGAAGAACGCACGCCACCAGCGGCTCGTCCCCATCAGGTATCCCACGGGGAACCCGATCAGCAGCGCGAGACCGAATCCGTAGGCGAGCCGCAGGATCGTGGGGACGAAGTGATGGATGAACTGTCCGGAGCGGACGATCTCCCACATGACCGACCCGATCCTGCTCGGAGGCGGCAGGGTGAACGGACCGAAGATCAGCGCGGACAGGAGTGTCCACACGAGGAGGAAGCCTCCGACGCCGATCACGAGTCCGGCGATCCCCCGGACACGCCGACGCGTGACGAGCGACGGAGGCCGGCCCCCTCGCGAGGCGCGGGCGACGGGGACCGAGCTCACCGGATCACCCCTGTCGCCCGCGCCATCTCCTCAGCGTCAACCGCGGGTCACGAGGGCGCGTCCACGACGTCGAACGTCGGGGGCTCGTCCGAATCCGCGAGGCCCGCGTTCGCCAGCAGCGGGAAGATCTGCGACTCCGTCTCGACCCACTCATCGTCGAGGTAGACCGACTCGACGAACCAGTCGTGTTCGGACATGTAGTCCTTGATGAACTGGATCTCCTCCGGGGTCTCGACCGCGAAGTGCTGCGGGTAACTCTCGATGATCGCATCCTGGTTGCCCTGCCACTCCTCGATCCCTCGCTGCCAGAGCTCCAGGAAGAACGCGACCTCGTCGGGGTGCTCCTCGTACCAGTCGGTCGGGGCCATGAAGATGTTGATCATCGGCCCCTCGTGGTCGGGAGCGCCGACGGCCTCGGCGTAGAGATCCGCCGCCGTCTGGCCGTCGTAGAGGACCCGCACCTCCTCGTTCAGCAGGACCGGCACGTTGAAGTCCGGCAGGACGAGTGCCCCCGCCACCTCGTGGTTCGCCGCAAGCGCCCCGGTGTTGCCGAGGTCCGTGACGACGAGCTCGAAGTCGCCGCCGCCGGTCCGGAAGTCGAGGTCGTACAGCTCCCGGGCGAGCGCGCCCCAGATCACGGTCGAGGAGACCGAGTCCCAGACGGCGATCTTCTCGCCCTGGAGGTCCTCCAGCGTCTGCGCGTCGGAGTCGGCCGGCACGACGAGGATGCTCCGGTCGATGTTGTACTTGCCGAAGACGGTCGCCGGGTTGCCCGTCTCCTTCTCCAGGAGCGGCACCTCGAACGAGCCGATCGAGACCACGTCGGCGTGGCCGCCGGCGTAGAGGCCGAACTCGTCCCAGCTCGACTGCTCGATGATGCGGATCCCCGAGTCGGCTTCCATCTCTTCACGGATGCCCGAGTCCTTCAGGTAGTCCCACACGGGATCCGGGGCGAACGTGAACCGGATGACGTTGTCCTCGCCGGTGCCGCCGCCACCACCTCCGCCACCACCTCCGCCGTCGTCGTCCCCGCACGCCGCAGCCACGATCGCGAACACGCTGACGATCGCCAGGATTCGGAAGATCCCAGTCCTTCGCTCGATCCTCATCGGACCCGCGCCCTCCTTCCGTCCGGACCTCCCGGACCGTCGTCCCGAGGCCCTCCCTCGCCGACGGGAGAGTCTGCAACGACTATATATAATGTGCAGCATCACCACCCGGCCTGCCTGGCCCGTCCGGTCCTACCCGTCAGGCAACGGGCTGGCTCGAGGTTGCTTGGTGGTTCGGGGACGCCTCGGTCTCAGAACTGCCCGATCACGCGGAGCCCGCTGAACACGAGGGTGTCCACCGAGGCCTGGGCCGCGGTCGCGGGGTCCATCGCCCTGGTGAAGACCAGGAACCGCTTCATCTCCCGCAGTGCGAACGCGTCGACCGCCTCGAGCCGGGCGATGCGCTCGTCCACGCGGGCCTCGAGCTCGCCGGCCGGGACGGCTTCCGTCAGCAGCCCCGCGCCGACGGCGGTGGCCGCATCGATCGCGTCCCCGGTCGAGACCATGTCGTAGAGCAGCCGGCGGGGGAGCTGGTACTGCGCCCAGCTGATCACCACGGCCGGTGCGAAGCCGGCCTTGATCTCCGGGAAGGCGAACGTCGCGGTGTCGGCTCCGACGGCGACGTCGCTCCCGCCGATCATCCCCACGCCGAAGCCCGCCGCCGGCCCGTTCACCTCGGCGAGAACGGTGAGCGGGCTGGTGCGGATCGTCTCGTTCACGGTTCCGATCCGTCGGGCCATCCCGCGCAGTTCGTCGGGCGTGGACCCCCCCTTCGCGCGGCCCATGCAGAACGACTCGCCCACCGCCCGGAGCCGGACGAAGCGCATCTCTTCCCTGCGCCCCGCGTCGACGATCGCGTCCACGAGCTCATCCATCATCTCGCGGGTGAACAGGTTGCCCTCGCCCGCATCGATCGTGGCCACCAGCGTGGTGCCGGCGGTCTCGAGCCGGAGTCCGTCAGCCATGGTCCGTACCTCCTCCTGCGCCGTCCGGCGCTCTTCGTCCATCTCGTGCATCGGTCGCACTCGTCGCCTCGCGCTCCTCGATGGAGCCCACCCGCGTCGCCGCGAGCCCGCAGAGCACGGCGACGACGAGGAACGCCGACCCGGGCACCCCCGCGTCGACCGACGCCCCGCCCAGGAGCCCGCCGATCCCGAACGCACCGAGCCGAGCGAGGTTGAACAGGGACAGCGCCACGGTGCTCGCTCCGGCCTCGGTCTGGCTGAACGCCGTGAGGGACGGGGAGAGCAAGGAGCCCGCTCCGAGGCCCAGGATCACGAGCGATGGTGAGGCGAGCCACCAGGGGCCTGCGACGGCTGCCACGGCGAGCCCCATGAGGCCGGCCGCGCATCCGACCAGACCCCGTCGTAGCCGGGAGGGATAGCTCACGGTCGCTCGCCGCCCGGTGATCGGGCCCATGGCCGCCATCGTCAGGGTCATCCCCATCAGGATCGCTGCCGCCTGCCCGGCGCCGAGGAGCCCGTTCACGATGAGCCACGCCGGCACACCCACCTGGACCAGGCCGTTCGCGACCATCTGCATCGTGGCGCCGAGGGACGACCGTCGGACGCCGTGATCGTGGGCCCATCGACGGAGGTCGGCGAGCTCGCCGCCCGGGCGGGTCGCTCGCCCGGCGATCACCCCGGCCACGGCACACACGACGGCGAGCGCGCCGGCGACCAGCCACGCCTCGGCCGACGCCGCGGCGAGCGCCGACATCCCCGTGCCGGTGACCACCGCGATGAGGCCGAGTCCGCGGAACCGCACGGCGGATCCGTGCGGCAGGTCGGCGGGGATCGCCCGGAGTGCCGTCACGACGAGCGCGACCCCCAGGAGGCATGACGGCACCGTCACCCACCGCCAGCCCACGACGTCGACGATCGCCCCTGCGACCAGCGGGGCGAAGGCGAGCCCCAGCCCATTCGACGCTCCCCACCAGCCGAGCGCGCGTGCCCGCTGCTCGCCCACCAGGAGCTGACCCGACGCCTGAACGGAGACGGGAACGACGGCCGCGAGTCCAGCTCCTTGCGCAGCGCGTGCGATGGCCAGGACGAAGAGGTTGGGGGCGAGGGACAGGAGGATCGTCGCGGCCGCCGCGGCGATCGATGCGCCGAACTCCGCGGCGATCGCGACGACCGCGACCGTCACGGAGACGTTCACGACGGTGCCCGACAGGCCCGCGACCGCGAGCTGGGCCACGACCCAGCCCGGCGCGGCCCAGGCCCTGAGGGCAGGCGCCCCGGGGACCGGGCGAGGAGACGAGGGCGTCCGCGTGCTCAGATCTTGTGGCCGACGCCTTCGATCACGTGCTTCGAGCTGATCACCTGGGTGTCCTCGACCGCCTGGACGCGGTGCTTCTGATTGGGCTTCGCATGGAAGCCCATGCCGGGGCCGAGCTCGGCATGGTCCTCACCCTCGAGATCCACGGCGAGCTTGCCGGAGATGACGTACATCACCTGCTCGTGCGGGTGGGCGTGCTCGACCGCGCCCGTTCCCTTTTCGAAGCTCAGGCGGCCCACCTCGATGAACTCGCCGGTCACGAGCTCGCCGTAGGCGGTGGAGTACTTCGGCGTCACGGTCTCCTTGTTCATCTCGTCGAATACGAGGAACGGCATGTCAGGTGCTCCTTTCGATCTGTCGAAGGGTGGTTGCGACCTGGGTACGGCTATCTCAGCTCGCCGGTCGGCTCGTAGATCGAGTCGACGAGGTTCTTGAAGCTGATCGCGACGGTATCCTCGAGCGCCGTCACGGTGTGCTCTGCGTTCGACGGATGGAAGCTGCCCTCGCCGGGCCCGACCTCGTACGTCTCGCCGTCGCACGTGACGCGCAGCCGCCCGCTCACGATGTAGAAGACCTGCTCCTCGGGGTGGGCATGTGTCTTCGCGCCCCTGTCCTTCGCGAACATCGCCTTCGTCACCTCGACCTTCTCGCTGCGCAGGACGGGGCCGCGTGCCTCCGAGTACTGCGGCGTGACGAGATTGTCGTCGTCTCGGTCGAACGAGATCTTGCCCATCGTGGTCCTCCTTCGTCGGTGTCGGAAAAGGTGGGAACGATGACTAGGTTGCGATCAGGTCCAGCTCTTCGAACTCGCGCAGCACCTCCGCCTTCGTCAACGCGACCTTGTCGTCGGCGGGATCGCGCGGGAACGGAAGATCCAGGCTCAGGTCCTTGCGGAGCTTCCCGCCCTTCTCGAGGATCACGATACGGTCGGAGAGCTCGACTGCCTCGCCCACGTCGTGGGTCACGAACAGGACCGTCTTCTTCGTCTCCATCCACATCGAGTGGAGCTCCCGCCGCAGCCCACGCGCGGTGATCGCGTCGAGGTGGCTGAACGGCTCGTCCATCAACAGGGCGTCCGGCTCGATCGAGAACGCGCGGGCGATGCCCACCCGCTGCTGCATGCCGCCAGAGAGCTGCGCCGGCCACGCCTTGTGCTGCTCGCTCAGCCCCACCATCGCCAGGTAGCGCGAGGCGCGCTCGCGCACCTGGTCGGTCTGCTCGGCCTGGACGAACAGCATGTTGTCCATCACCGAGCGCCAAGGGAGGAGACGCGGTGCCTGGAACACGTAGCCGACGCGGGCTCGCGATCCATCCTTCGTGATGTCGGCCGTCCCCTCCGTCGGTGTTTCCACCCCCGCCAGGATGTTCAGAAGGGTGGACTTGCCACAGCCCGACGGCCCCACGATGCTGACGAACGTGTGACCAGAGGCTTCGAACGAGACGTCTTCGAGGGCGACGACGTCGCGGCCCTCGCCGGGGAACACCTTCCTGAGGTTCTGCACGGATACGGTCGCCATCTCGGTCAGGCCTCCTCGGTCGACAGGTTCATGGGGCTGCTACCTCGGGGGGCTCGCTCACGTCTCGGCCCGTCGCCGGTCGCCAGCGGAAGACCCGGCGGGACAGCCGGCCGAAGACCAGCCGCTCGACCACGATCGAGAACAGCGCGAAGTAGATCGCGAATCCCACGACCCCTGCGAAGTCGCCGTAGTCGCGCATCGAGGTGATGTGCCAGCCGGCGCCGGATGTCGCCGCGAACACCTCGGCGAGGATCAGTCCCTTCCAGCCGTTCGCGAGGCCGTAGCGGAGCGAGGCGAAGAAGAACGGGCTGAGCGACGGCAGGATCAAGTGCCGCATCACCCGATCGCGAGGGATCTCGTACGCAGCCGCCATATCGCGGAGCTCCTTCGACACGTCATGCACCCCTTCGGACATGTTCAGGATCACGTACGGCAGCCCCGCGATGAAGACCACCAGAACGGGGCCGATCGTTCCGTAGCCGAACCACATCGCGACGAGGAGCCCCCAGATCAGGTAGGGGAACGTGAGCCCGACGATCACGAAGTCGTGCAGCATCGCCTCGATCCGCGAGGAGAGCCCCATCGCGAGGCCGACGATCGAGCCGACGAGGAGAGCCAGCGCGAAGCCGAGCGCGAGGCGCAAGAGACTCACCGAGAACGCCTCCAGCAGCCTGCCGTCCAGCAGCTGCTCCCACATCGCCTCGACGACCTCGGCGGGCGTCGGGAGCAGCGCGGACTCGGTTCGACCCGGGAACAGCAGGCCGAGGAAGCGATCCATGAGCCGAAGCTGCCACGCAACGAGGAACAACACCGGTGCCGTGATCCGCGCGGCGCGTGGTGTGACGAACGTGCGCTGGAACCACGATCGCCCGGATCGGACGACGCTGCCCGAGCTTGCCGTGGTGTCCATCACTGCCTCCTACGCGAACGCTTTCGGTCGCCAGCGGAAGAACCGGCGCTCGAGCCGCTGGAGGACGAGCCGTTCCATCACGAGCGCGAAGCCGACGAGGAAGAAGGCCCAGGCCAGCACGCCGGCGATGTCGAAGAACAGGAACTCGACGCGGATCTGGATCCCGACCCCGTCGGTCTGGCCGAAGAGTTCCGTGAGCGCGGTGATCTTCCACGCGATCGCGAACCCGTAGCGGATGGCCGTGAACAGGAAGGGCGCGACCGCGGGCAGCACGATGTTTCGGATCCTCGTGGACCGGGGCACACCGTACGCCGTCGCCATGTCCATCAGCTCTCGCGGGATCGCGCGGACGCCTTCGACGACGTTCACCGTGACGTGCGCGAACGAGGTGAGGACGATCGCGACGATCGGCCCGATGTCGAGCAAGCCGAAGATCATCACGCACACGAGCGCGAACACCAGGCCGGGCGTCGTTAGCGTGAGCATCACGTAGTCACGGAAGAAGGCATCCCAGTACGCGCTCCGGCCCATCGCGATGCCGATCGCGCTGCCGATCACGAACGCGAGCGTGAACCCGATCGCGAGGTGACGGAGGGTCGCGAAGATGTTGACCCAGAAGTCGTCGCGGCCGACCACCTCCACCATCTTGCGGAGGACCGCTACCGGCGAGGGCAGGATGTACGGCTCGGTGAGGCTCGAGATGAACGCCCATGCGCCGATGAACAGGACGTAGCCCGCGATCCGCCAGAGGAGGTACCGCTGACGGCGAGCGCGTTCCGGCCTGGGTTCCTCCGGCTCGCTGTCGATCCGCACCGCCGGTGCGGTCGCCTCCACGTCCTGCGTCGCCACCTGCGTCGTTCTCCAGTCCGATCGGGTCGGCCGGCCCGTCGCCCGCCGACCGATCGCTCAGCTCACACGGTCCGTACCCGCTCCGACGTCGCTCGTCACTCCTCCGGCTCGCTCGGCTCCACGACCTGGAACTCGGGAACCTCGGCGTCGGCATCCATCCAGCCGGTCTGCTTCATGAGGTCGTACACAGCCGTCTCGTTCTCTATCCACTCCTCGTCGAGATACACGGTGTCCGTGAAGAAGTCGTGCTCCTCCATGAACTGGACCGCGAAGTCGACGTCCTCGTCGTCCTCCACCGCGAAGTGCTGCGGGTAGGTCCGGATGATCTCTTCCTTGTTCTCGAACCACTCCTGGATCCCGCGTTCCCACAGCGCGAGGAAGAAGGCGACCTCGTTCGGGTGGCTCTCGAACCAGTCCTTCCGGGCGACGAAGTTGTTGCCGTTCAGACCCTTGTGCCCGTCGGCGTACATGTCGGCGTAGATCTCCCACGGAGAGGGAGTCGGCTCGTACAGCGCGCGGATCTCGCCGGTTCGCCAATACGGGAAGCCTGCCTCGGGGATGCAGACGCATGCCTCGATATCGCCGCGGACGAGGAGCTCCATGTTCGCGAAGTGGTCGCCCTCGATGACTTCGTAGTCTGCGCAATCGCTCCCATCGGGGCGCTCGATGCAGAAGTCGAGGCCGTACCAGTCCTTGATGAACATCCCCCACACGATCGTCGAGGAGACCGCGCTCGGGACGGCGACCTTCGTGCCTTGCAGATCCTCGAACGTCTCGTAGTCGGAGTCCGACCGGACGAAGACGGGGACGCGCAGGTTGTTGTACGAGCCGAACGTGACGGTGTCGACGCCGGTCTCCTGTTCGAGGAGCGGGGTTTCGTACGTCGCCATCGACACGATGTCCCCGTGCCCTCCGGCGAAGAACGTGAACTCGTCCCAGGTGGACGTCGTCACCAGCCGGACGTTGTACTGCTCCTCGTACTCCGGGATGATCCCCTGGTCGTTCATCCAGTCGATCACCGGGTCCGGAGAAAACGCGAAGCGGACGATCGCTCGCTCGCCGTCGCCTCCCGTCCCCCCGTCCTCACCGCACGCCGCTGCGATGAGCGCGAGCGCGCATGTCGCCGCCACGAGTCGTACCAGACTCCTCGTCCGCATCCGCCCCTCCCTCGTCGGGACCCGTTGGGACTCGCACGGCCAGGATCGAGGCCGCGGTGGGGGATCCCAGGGCCGGGTCGCCGTTCCGCGTCCCCCACCTTCCAGCGTACTATATATAATGCGCAGTCTAGAGAGCCGCCCCGCCGACCGTCAAGGCGGGGCAGGCGGTCCCGGGTCGCGCTAGGGGGTGCTGCTTTCCTGGGCGGCGAGGAACGCGGCGAGGTCGCGGGCGGCGCTTCGCAGGTGTTCGCGGATGGCCCGCTTCGCGCCCGCCGCATCGCCGCGGACGCACGCATCCAGGATCTCCTGGTGCTGTTCGTTCGCCCGCTCCGAGGGCGGCCTCGAGGCCACGAACATGTGGATGTACGGGGCGGAGGCGTCGCGCAGGCTGTCGATCAGGCCCGAGAGGCGAGGCCGCGCGGCACCTTCGTAGAGACGCAGATGGAACTGGTCGTTCAGTTTGAGCCACTTCCTGGCGTCCTCCGTCCGACGCATCCGCTCGATCAGCGCGCCGAGGTCGCGAGCGACGTCCTTGCGCAGGTTCGGGATCGCGTGTGCGACCGCGACGGACTCCAGTGCCTCGCGGATCTCGTAGAACTCGAGCACGTCGTCCACGCTCGGGTGGAAGACCACCGCTCCGCGGTGCGGGTCGATCCTGACCAGGCCCTCCGCCTGCAGCTGCGCGAACGCCTCACGGACGGGTGTCGTGCTCACGCCGAACCGCTCCGCGACGTCGTTCTGCCGCAGCCTGGTTCCGGGGGCCAACGTGCCGTGCTGGATCTCGTCGCGGAGCCGCTCCGCGACGACCTTCGCGGTGGTGTCCCGCCCGAGCGCGTCCTGTCGGTAGGCCATCAGCCGGCGCTCACGATATCGGACGGCTTTCACCCCCTCGAGGGGTCGGATCATCCCCACCACGGTCGATACGAGGCCGCGCGCCACGAGCGCGACGGCCTTCGCGAGGTCGTCGCGGTGCGCGTAGCGCGACCCCACGTAGTCCACCTCGTCCAGGACGAGCCTCGGGGTCGGAACGGAGAGCGCGGACGTGGGCGTGTAGCCGACGACGACGACCCGCCCGCCCGGACGAACCAGCCGTCGGGCGAGGTCGAGGGTGTCGTCGTGTCCCACCGTGTCGACGACCACGTCGACCCCTTCATCGTTTGTGCCGCCGATCACGGCGTCGATCGCCGCGTCGTCGTCGGCCCGCCAGACCTGGAGCTCGAGGTCTCGAGCCGCCGCGAGGGTGGGCTCGTGGACGTCGAACCCGGCCGTGCGGGCGCCCGCGGCTCGGCCCATCTGCGCTGCGTGGATCCCGACACCGCCCAGCCCGACGATCGCGGCCGTCATCCCGGCGCCCACGCCACCTCGCGTGACGACGGAGCGATAGGCCGTCCCCAGCGCGCACGACATCGGCGCAGCGTGGATCGGATCGATCGACGCCGGGATCGGCACCAGCCGACCCACCGGGACCGCCATCCGTTCGGTGAAGCCGCCGGGATGGGTGAAACCCGCCCAGCCGACCATGTTGCGGCAGAGCGTCTCGTCGCCACGGCGACACGCGGAGCAGGCCCCGCACGGCCAGTAGTGGTAGACGACGGCGCGGGTGCCTTCCGCCACCGCTCCCTCGGGATCGGAGGCGATCACCCGACCGTAGATCTCGTGGCCGGGGATGTGCGGGAGCCGGAGGTCCTCGCTGAACGGCATCCGACCGCGGGAGGTCTTGACGTCGCTGAAGCAGACGCCGCAGGAGATGACCTCCAGCAACGCGAATCCCGGCCGGAGCTCGGGCTCGGGCAGGTCCATGAGCTCCAACGGCTTCCCGTAGTCCACGACCGCCATCGCGCGCATGGGCTCCTCCGCGATCGAGCCGGGTGGCCCCGGCGCGTTGCCTAGATATAATATACGAACTGTCGGGCACCGAGCCGATCCGAGAGGAGGGTGCGATGGCTCGATACCTCAAGGAGCGGACCGGGGTCGCCGAGGAGACGTGGTCCGAGATCCGCGCGACCGTCAGCGAGATCCTCGGAGCCGTGGAGCGCGACGGCGAGGCGGCGGTGCGCCGCTACTCCGACCGGTTCGACGGCTGGAGCCCACCGTCGTTCCGCGTCGCCGACGACGCCCTCCGCGATGCCGCCGATGTGATCAGCGACGAACTTCGCGAGCACATCGCGTTCGCGCAGGCGCAGATCCGTGGGTTCGCGGAGATGCAGCGATCGACCCTGGTCGACGAGGAGTGGGAGACCCTGCCCGGCGTCACGCTCGGACAGCGGTTCCTTCCGGTAGGCGCCGTCGGCGCGTACTCGCCGGGCGGCCTCTACCCGCTGATCGCTTCCGCGATCATGACCGTGCTCGTGCCCAAGGTGGCGGAGGTGCCGCGCGTGGTGGCGTGCGCGCCGCCGCGCGGGCCGGCCGGGATGCATCCGCCCCAGCTCTACGCGATGGTGACGTCGGGAGCCGACGAGATCCTCTGTATCGGCGGGGTCCAGGCGTTCGCTGCGATGGCGTTCGGCATCGAAGACCTCGAGCCCGTGGACATGCTGGTCGGGGCCGGGAACGCCTACGTCGCGGAGGCCAAGCGTCAGCTGTTCGGCACCGTGGGGATCGACCTGCTGGCGGGGCCGACCGAGGTGATGGTGCTGGCGGACGACTCCGCCGACCCGGCGATCGTCGCCGCGGATCTGCTCGGACAGGCCGAGCACGGTCCGACGTCGCCCGCCACCCTGGTGACCACTTCGGAGGATCTCGCTCGCGCCGTGAGCGACGCGGTCGACGCATGGCTCGAAGGCGAGTGGCCCACGAAGGAGGTCGCCGGTACCGCGTGGCGCGATCACGGGGCGATCATCGTGTGCGAGGACGAGGAGGAGGCAGCCGCGGTCGCCGACGACATCGCGCCGGAGCACCTCGAGATCCAGACGGAGGATCCCGACTGGTACCTGAAGCGGATGAGCTCCTACGGCACGCTCTTCCTCGGGACCCATGCGACGGTGGCGTACTCCGACAAGGCGATCGGGACGAACCATGTGCTCCCCACTCGCGGGGCGGCTCGGTACACGGGCGGATTGTGGGTCGGGAAGTTCCTGAAGGCCGTCACGTATCAACGGGTCACGGCCGAGGGGTCGGCACGTGTCGCCGCGTCCACCGCGGCGATCGCCGACGCCGAGCTGATGTTCGGCCACGCGCTCACCGCGAGGCTCCGGGTCGACCCGGCTCGGTATCCGGACGCCCTCCCCGCGATCCCCCCGACGCATCCCCTCGAGGACGAGGGATGAGCGGTCGACGACCGGTGACCGTGGTCACCGGGGCCGGTCGCGGGATCGGACGAGAGATCGCGATCGGATTGGCGTCCGCCGGCGCGGACGTCGTGTTGGCAGGGCGCGATCCGGTGACCCTCGACGCCACCGCAGAGGCCGCCGCGGCGCTCGGCGCCGCCACCGCGTGCGTCCGCACCGACGTGACCTCGGAGGAGGACGTCGCGGCGCTCGCCGCTGAAGCGGCGGAACGGTTCGGCGCCGCCGACGCGCTCGTGGCGAACAGCGGCGTGGGCGGTCCCAGCGGGCCGCTGTGGGAACTCGATCGTCAGGCGTGGGAGGAGACGTTCGCGGTGAACGTGACCGGCGTGTTCCTCTGCGCACGAGCGTTCCTGCCCGCGATGCTCGAGCGTGGCGGTGGTTCGATCGTGGTGATCGGATCGATGACGGGCAAGCGCCCCTTGTGGGGGCGCACCCCGTACGCGGCCAGCAAGCTCGCCCTCGTGGGGCTCGTCCGCACGCTCGCGCTCGAGACCGCTCCCTCCGGTGTCCGGGTGAACCTCGTGTCGCCCGGACCGGTGGAGGGGGAGCGGATGGCATGGGCGTTCCGGGCGCAGGCGGAGGGCCGCGGCATCTCGGCGGAGGATGCGCGAGCGGAGATGGTCGCCGACATCCCGGTCGGGAGGCTGATCGAGGCCCGCGAGGTCGCCGACGCCGTCGTCGCGCTCACGCTCGGCGAGCTCACAGCCGTGACCGGGGCAGACCTGAACGTGAGCGGCGGCATGGTGATGTACTGAAAGGGGTGCGTATGCCGAGGATCGTCGACCTGTCGCAGGAGATCTACACCGGGATGATGGTGTACCCGGGCCACCTCAAGACCGTCCTGTTCGACCATGCGACGCACGCCGAAACCGCTCCACGGTTCGACAGCGGCTTCAGCTTCCAGACCAAGGGCTTCCTCCTGAACGACAACGGGCCCACCCACGTGGACTCGTTCAGCCACCTCGATCCCGATCCCTCGGCGCAGACGATCGACGAGATGCCGCTCGAGCTGTTCACCGGCGAGGCCATCTGCATCGATGTGACCGGCGCCGAGCCACGGACGGACATCCCGGTCTCGCGGGTGGAGCAGGGCCTGGCGGACGCACGGCAGGATGTGCGCCCCGGCGACATCGTCCTCTTCTACACGGGAACGGCCACGAAGTACGGCGGCACGCCCGAGTACCTGACGGAGTTCCCGGGGCTCGGCGCCGACGTGGGCGACTGGATCGTGCAGCGTGGGGTCAAGTCCTTCGGGATCGACACCTGTACCCCGGACAATCCGTCGAGCCGGATCTACCCGATCCACATGATGGGGCGCGAGCACCACATCACCCACTACGAGAACCTCACGAACCTCGATCAGGTCGCGGGGCGGCGGTTCACGTTCATCGGCCTCCCGCTGAAGCTGAAGGGCGCGCACGGCGGGCCGACCCGCGCGGTGGCGTTGCTCGATGACTGAGGAGATCGGGCCCGGCGTCGGCGATCCGGCGCCACCGTTCCGGCTCCGGAAGACGTTCGAGGAGAAGGTGTCGCTGGACGATCTCCTGGAGGGGCACCGGCCGCTGCTGCTCGCGTTCTACGTCTTCGACTTCGGCTCCGTCTGAAGTCACGAGCTCTCCCAGTTGGGGGAGATGGCGCCTCGGATCGAGGCGATGGGCGGCAGGATCGCCGCGATCGCGGTCACCGCGACCTTCTCGCAGATGGCGTTCGCCAAGCACCTCGGAGTCCCGTTCCCGCTGCTCTCCGACTGGGGCCGGGAGACCTGCGCGGCCTACGGGGTACGGTACGAGGTCTGGAAGGAGCACGACGGCCTCGCGAAGCGCTCCCTGTTCGTGATCGATGGCGGCGGAATCATCCGGCATCGCTGGGTGACGGATGACGCGCTCCAGGAACCCGCGATCGAGGACGCGCTGGATGCCTTCGCGGCACTGGAACGTCCGACGGGAGACTAGGGCACCGACGGGAGCGGGTCGCTCCTCCTCCGATCGGAGTACAGGCCGAGGCCCACTCCGGCGAGCACGAGGGCGAGGCTGACCGAGACGGCGAGTGTCAGCGGTTCGTTCGCGATCACGTTCGACGAGAGCAGGCCGACCACCGGGACCGCCATCAGCGTGAGGTTCGTGGTGATCGCGGGGAGGCTGCGGCTGATCGTGAGGAGGCCCCAGAACCCGAAGGCGGACCCCAGGACGATCTGATACGCGACGACACCCACGGTGGCCGCGGTCCATCGGATGTGAGGCACGCCCTCGAGGGCCGCGGCGAGGACGAGGATCGGGACAGCAGCCACCGCGAACTGCCACGGCATCAGCTCGAACGGCGTCCCCGCCCATCGGTGGGCCCGGATGTGCACGGTGGTCGAGGCGTTCGCGATCGCCGCGACCACGAGCATGCCGAGACCGACCAGGAGATCGTCGTCGCTCCAATCGAGCGTCCACGGCTCGATCAACAAGACGACGCCGGCAGAGCCGAGCACGAGACCGGCGACGCGGAGCGACGTCAGTCGTTCATGGAGGAACACGACCGCCAGCGGGACCGTCCAGAGGCTCGCGGTGTAGACGAGGATCGACGACCGCCCGGGGGGGACGAACTCGAGGGCGCTGAACACGAGCGCCGTCACGAGCGCGAGGCGCGCGAGGCCGACGCTCCACAGGATGGGTCGATCCGCGGGGCGCGGGCGCGGCACGCCTCGCGTCGCCATCCCGGCAGCGACGACGATGGCCGCGCCTCCCATCCGGAACGCGGCGAGCCACAGGGGAGGGATGAGGTCCACGCCCGCGGACATGATCGGCCAGTTGAGCCCGAGCACCGCGACGGTGGCGGCGGCGAGCAGGTAGACGGCCGGCCGACGCAGCACGGGTGCCTGGTCGTGGGAGCGGACCCAGAAACGGTCGCGTGCGAGGGCGCGCGATCCGGCGTCCTGTCGGTCATCTGGCCGGTCGCCCGTCATCGCATCGGGATCGGTCGGTCATCGCTCGCGGACGACCGGCCGGCTACTCGAGCAAGCGGTCGTCGTACTCGACCCGCGATAGGATGCGGGGCTCGTCCTCGGTCACGAGGACCATGTCCTCGATCCGCACGCCGCCGCCGCCCTGCACGTCCGGCACCCACACCAGGGGCTCCACCGCGAAGACCATGCCGGGCTTGAGGTCGAAGACCGTCGATCCCGGCAGGGTCTCCCCGATGTACGGGGGCTCGTTCGCGCCCATGCCGATCCCGTGTCCGATGAAGAGGCTGAACAGGTTGTCGCCGAACCCGTGCTCCCGGACCTCGGCGATGATGGCATCCGCCACATCCTGGTTCGTGCGGCCCGGACGCATCACGTCCACGCCGGCCATCAGCCCTCGGTAGACCGCCGTGTAGACCCGCTTCTGCATCGCCGACGGTTTCCCGACCATCATCGTTCGCCCGATGTCCGCGAAGTACCCGTTCCACATCGCGCCGATGTCGATGAAGCAGAGGTCGCCGTTGCGGATGATCTTGTCCGTGCAGATCCGATGCGGCGGCGACATGTGCTCGCCCGACGCGACGAAGGGAGTGATCACGTGCGCCATCTCCCCGCCCATGTAGAAGAGGGTCTGCATCGCGTCGCCGGCCACCTCGTTCTCCCGGCGGCCCGAGCGGCTCGAGTCGATCGCGCGTTGCGTGACCGCGTCGCCGATCGCGCAGGCCTCTTCGATGATCGCGATCTCGTCGTCGCTCTTGATCAGGCGCACCTGCTGCATCAGGTGGTCGCCGTCCGTGGGTTGGAGATCGGGGAGATGGGTCTGCATCGACTCGACGAGCGAGTAGTTCACCTGGTCGACGCCCATGCGGCCGGCCGCCACGCCGAGCTCGTTCAGGAGCGGCGCGAGCGTCGCTTTGACGAATCCATCCACGAGCTCGCGCTGTTCCATGATGGGGATCGGGTGCGCTGCGGTCAGCCACGACATCCCCATCGACGCCTTGTCGATCTCGCCGCCCGAGCACAGGAGCACCGGACCCGCGTCACGCGTCAGGAGCACCCCGTTGAGGGAGCTCATCTTGCCCGCGATCAGCTGCGCACGGAGGGAGGTGAGGTAGCGGACGTTCTCGTCCTTCCAGAGGAGGAGCGAGTCGATGTCCGAGGTCCGGAGTGCCTGTTGCGCCGCCGCGATCCGGTCGCTCCGGAGGCGGGGGAAGTCGATCCGATCCTCCCAGTCGACCCCGAATGGTCCGCGCGCGTAGCCGCTCATCACTCTCCTCCGGGTCTACCCTGATCCCGGGGCCGGCCTCTCGTCCTCGCTCCCACGCCGAGAACGAGGCCCCGGGGTCCCTGGTCTTTCCGGGCGGGTATGTATCATACATCCTGTCGGAAGTGCGAACGAGGTCCCAGATGTGCTGCTCGCGAGCGGGAAGAGGTGCGCGGCATGGCAACGGACAAGGCTGTCACCGGCGACGTGGACTGGGCCAGCATCGCCACCACCGGTGGGAGGCGCACCGCCCATGAATTCGTGAAGGATTCGCTCCGACGGGCCATCCTCCGAGGCGACCTGAGCGGCGGGTCCCGGCTGATCCAGGCCGACCTGGCGACCATGCTGAACGTCAGCACGACCCCGGTGCGCGAGGCGCTGCGGGACTTGGCCACGGAGGGGTTCATCACCCTGGACCGGCACCGCGGCGGCGTCGTCCGGGAGCTGAACTGGCCGGAGATGGAGGAGATCCGTCTGATCCGTCATCAGCTCGAGCCGCTGGCGGTCCGCCTCGTGGTCGAGAAGATCACGGAGGAAGAGCTCCAGGAAGCCGAGCGCTTGCGAGAGCGGATGGCGAAGGAACGCGACCTCGGCAACTGGGTCGAGCTGAACACCCAGTTCCACCTGGTCTTCCATGATTCGACGGGCGTCTCGCGCCTCGCCTCGATCCTGAAGGGGTTCGAGGAGGCGTCCACCGTCTACGTGGCACAGGCCCAGCGGTGGCATCCCGAGATCCGGCGGCGCGCGGACGATGAGCACCAGGCTCTCATCGAGGCGTTCCGCGACCGCGACGCCGATCGCGCCGCGGCTGTGATGCAGGGGCACGCCGCGATGCCGATCGAGATGACCCGGCCCGAGGAGCGCGGAACGGGCTGAGCGGACAAACATCCGGTTCGAACATCGAAGGGAGCGACGGAGATGGACACGGCTCGGCTCGGCATCGTCGGACTCGGATGGTTCGGGGGCGTCCTGGCCAAGAGCGCCCATGCGTCCGGCGTCGCGGACGTCGTCTCCTGCTACGCGAGGACCCTGGAGACCAGGGTTGCTTTCGCCGAGGAGCACGGATGTCGTGCCGCCGGCGATCTCGGCGAGCTGCTCGACGATCCCGAGGTCGACGGGGTGATCGTGGCGACCCCGCATTCGACGCACGCGGACATCGCTGTCGCAGCCGCCGAGGCCGGCAAGCACGTGTTCGTGGAGAAGCCCCTCACCCTGACGGTCGCCGATGCGAAGCGGGTGGGTGAAGTAGCCGAGCGAGCCGGTGTGACGGTCCAGGTCGGTCACAACCGACGCCGCCAGCCGGCCAATCGCAGGATCAAGGAGATGATCGATGCCGGCGAGCTCGGCACCGTCCTGCAGCTCGAGGGCATGCATACCGCCGCCGGTGGCCACAAGCCCGACCTTCCAGCATGGCGGAAGGATCCCGCCGAGTGCCCCTTCGGTGGCATGACGGCGCTCGGCGTCCACACGGTGGACACCTTCCACTACTTCATGGGCCCCGCGGAGAGGGTGACGGCGCTCAGCACGCGGTTCCACGGGTTCAACGACCTCGACGACGCGACGACCGTTCTACTGGAGTACGAGTCGGGACCGATCGCGTCGATCAACACGACGTACTTCGCGCCGCCCGTCGTCTCGCTCTCGGTGTTCGGCAGCGACGCCGCTGCGTGGAACGAGGAGGACGGCGCGCGCCTGTACACACAGGTCCGGAGCGATCCCGCGCGGACCGAGCACGAGGTCGAGACGATCGACACGATGCACGACGAGATGGTCGAGTTCGCACGCTGCATCGGTGGAGAGGCCGAGCCGGAGACCGGCATGCCCGAGGCGATCGAGGTCGCCGCGGTCCTGGAGGCGATCGGGCGGAGCGTCGAGTCGGGGAGCGCGGTCGAGCTGGACGATCTGCGCTAGACGAACACGCCGGCCGGTGTGTCCTCGTCCCGCTCGGCGCGCAGGGCGAGAGCGGAGTGGATCGTCACGGCGCCGACCACGAGGACGCCGCCGGCGAGCACCTCCGCGGAGGGGCGCTCACCGATCGCCAACCAGACCCACAGCGGCCCGAGGAGGGTCTCCAGCAGCGCGACCAGGTTCACCTCCGGCGCGGGCACATGATGGGTGGCTCGGGTGATCAGCGCCAGGGAGACCGGCAGGATCACGACCCCGAGCACGGCGAGCAGGAGCAGGTCCCTCGCGTCGATCCACGGATCGGCGCCGGCGACGAAGCCCGCGAGTGCGGCCGCCGCCCCGCCGACCCCGATCGCCGGCGTCATGTCGGCTGGTCGGGCTGCACGCGAGACGGTCAAGTAGCCCGCGAAGCACGTCGCACCGGCGAGCGCGAGCAGGTCGCCGTCGACGTCGCCCTGGCCGACGCTGCCGCCGAGGATCAGCGTGAGTCCCGTCACCACGCCGAGGCCTGTGAGCCACGTGCGCGCCGCCGCCCGTTGGTGGAGGAAGACCCGCCCGAGGACGGAGGCGATCGATGGGCCGGCAGCGATGATCACCAGCACGCTCGCCGCATCCGTCCGATCGAGCGCCGAGACGAAGGCGATGCTCGCCGCCGCGAAGAGCGCACCTGCGAACAGGTGCGGCCCGGTGAGTCGACGGGCGCGGGGAGCGATGCCGGGACGCAGCAAGAGCAACAGCGCCACGGTGCCGACGGCGGTGAAGATCCCCCGCCATGCCACCGTCGTCCACGCGTCCGCTTCCACGGAACGGACGATCAGGGCATCGGGACTGATCACGACGACGCCGATCGCGCAGAGCGTGATGCCCCGGAGGTGCTCCCGGCGGCCGCTCGCTCCTCTCACGACTCGCTCGGCCGCCATCGATCCCCTTTGTCTGGACAAGCCATCGCATATTCTATAGAGTGCGTCACTTGAGGCCCGATAGCGGGGAGGGGGCTCCACATGGCTGGTCGCAGGGTGCTTCGCGGTCTCGCGCTCCTTGCCGCGGCAACGCTGTTCGCCGTGTCGTGCGGCGACGACGGTGGCGGCGGCGGTGGTGGAGGCGGCGGTGAAGGCGAGGAAAGCAACATCATCCGGTTCACGTTCGCGCCGGATCCGGCGTGGGACTGGGTCAAGGACCAGGGCATCCTCGAGACGATGGAACAGGAGTCCGGCTTCCGGATCATCCAGCTCGCGACGTGGGACGAGTGGGCCACGTTCGCCGGCGGTCACGCCGACGTCGTCTCGACCGGCACGTACGAAACGCCGCTGCTCGAGGAGCAGGGGATCGAGACCGTCACGTTCGGACAGTTCAACATGAACAAGGACGTGCTCGTGACCGCCCATCCGGAGTACAAGACGGCGTCCGACTTCCCCGCCGGGTGCAAGATCGCCACCGAATCGGTGACCGGCAACACGATCATCTGGGGCTCGTTGATCAACGAGTTCGACGGTCGGGAGGTCGCCGAAGGCTCGGACGACATCGGGATCGTCACCGCCGACTACCAAGTGATCCCCAACCTGCTCCGCGAGGACGAGGCGTGCGCGGGGATCCTCGACCCGACGCAGGTGATCCCGGACATGGCGTCAGGCGACCTGACCGTGATGTACGACGGGCTGTCAGCGTCGCAGCTCTACGGGGAGACCATCGTGCCCGGCCATGAAGGGGTACTCAGCAACGCGTTCGTCTCGCGCGCGGCCTGGTTCGACGCGAACCCGGAGGCCGCCGCATTCTTCCTCGAGGTCTGGGACTGCGCGATGGTCCAGTGGGCGGAGCACCGCGACGAGATCATCGACACCTACCCGCAGCACTTCGCGGTCGAAGACGAGTCCGAAGCGCAGTTCATGAAGGACTACTTCGAGAACACCTTCGACTGGTTCGTGGAGAGCCCGTACCTCACCGACGAGTGGATCGAGGGAGAGCGTCCGGTGTTCGACCTGGTGAAGGATGCCTTGGAGGAGATTCCGGAGGATGCCGAGTTCCCGCGACACGAGGTGATGACGCCGCCCGACGATTCGCCGTGCCCGGAGGGCACCTAGCGAGCGGCCCGGTTCCGGCGTCACGCGCCCGCGCGTGACGCCGGACCGCCCC
>JAJNBA010000115.1 GCA_021155985.1 Actinomycetes bacterium | reverse complement strand
ACCAGATCCGGGTCCTCGAGCTGGTCGATGGCCTCCGCCGCACGCACGGCCTGACGGTGCTCTCCACGATGCACGACCTCACGCTCGCCGGACGCTTCGCCGACCGATTCGCGCTCCTGTCCCAGGGACGGCTGGTCTCGACGGGCTCCCGGACGGACGTGCTCAACGAGGCGGTGATCGCCGAGCACTTCGGGGCGAGCGTCCGGGTGATCGGCGACGCCGACGTCGGCTGGGCGGTCGTCCCGGTCGCGGAGAAGGACGAGTCGTGACCCCGGCCGAGCGACCGCCGGACCTCCCTCCGCCCCGGGCGCACGATCGTGTGCCTTCGCGCGTGCTCGTCCACACGGGCGACGGCAAGGGGAAGACCTCGGCGGCGATGGGCATCGTGATGCGGGCCGTGGCCCGAGGGTGGCGCGTGTGTGTGGTGCAGTTCGTGAAGGACGGTCGGTGGAAGACCGGTGAGGAGACCTCGGCACGGCAGCTCGGCGCCGAATGGTGGTCGATCGGCGACGGGTTCACGTGGGACTCCGACGACATCGACCGGACGGAGGCGATCGCAGGCGAGGCCTGGCGGGTCGCCAGCGACCTGATCCTCGCCGGTGACCACCACCTCGTCGTGCTCGACGAGATCACCTATCCCATGAATTGGGGGTGGATCGAGGCGAACCACGTGATCGAGGTGATCCGCGACCGGCCGTCGCACGTGAGCGTCGTGGCTACCGGGCGCGACGCCCCGCCGTCGCTCCGCGCCGTGGCGGACACCGTCACCGAGATGACGAACCTGAAGCATCCCTTCGAGCAAGGTGTGGCCGCGATGCGAGGGATCGAGTTCTGATGGGCCTGTCCGTGCTCCTGGGCGGCGCACGCAGCGGGAAGTCGGAGCTCGCCGCGCGGCTCGCCTCGGCCAGTGGACGGCCGGTCGTGGTGATCGTCACCGGAGAGGCTCGTGACGAGGAGATGACGGAGCGGATCCGTCGCCACCGAGCGGCGCGGCCCTCGTCGTGGGAGACCGTGGAGGCGCCCCGCGCGCTGCCCGAGGCGGTTCGCGAGCTGGACGGCGACGCGTTCGCCGTGCTCGACTGCCTGACCCTCTGGGTGTCGAATCTGATCGAGGCGGGTGTGAGTGACGAGGAGATCGTGGACCACGCCCGCGAGATCGCCACGACGCTCGCGAAGCGCGACGCCCCATCCGTGGTCGTGACCAACGAGGTCGGTCTCGGGATCGTCCCGATGCACGAGCTCGCCCGCCGCTACCGCGACACGCTCGGTCGGGTGAACGCCGCGTTCGTCAGCGAAGCGGAGCGGGCCTACCTGGTGGTGGCGGGCCGGGCGCTTCCCCTGGAGGACGTGACGCTGACGTGAGCACCAACCTCGACGCCGCTCTCGTCCGGATCCCGCGGCCGCGGGCCGAGGCCGCGCGGGAGGCCGGTCGTCTCCTGGACGCCAAGACCAAGCCAAAGGGCAGCCTCGGCCGTCTCGAGGAGCTCGCTTGCCGCCTGGCTGCGATCCGGGGCGAGGTGCCCGACGGTCCGCTGCCGCCCGCGATCGTGGTGGCCGCCGCCGATCACGGCGTGGCGGGCGAAGGCGTGAGCCCCTACGCGCAAGCGGTCACGGGGCAGATGCTGGCGAACTTCGCGAGCGGCGGCGCGGCCGTCTCGGTGCTCACCCGAGAGGCTGGGGCCAGGCTCGTGGTGATCGACGCCGGAGTGGTGGACCCACCTCGGGTCGAGGGCGTGCGGGCCGCCATCAGGAACGGGATCCGCGGCTCCGGCAACATCACGCACGGTGCCGCGATGCCACACTCGATCACAGTGGCCCTGATCGAGGGAGGGATCGCGCTGGCGGAGGAGCTCGCCGCCGATGGGATCGCCATCGTCGGAGTCGGTGACATGGGGATCGCCAACACCACGGCCGCGAGCGCCGTCTGCGCAGCGCTCCTCCCGGCGGATCCTTCGGATGTCTGCGGTCCCGGGACAGGACTGGACGCATCGGGCGTCTCGCGGAAGGTGGAGGTCGTTCGCGCCGCCCTCCGGGTGAACGGTCTCGATGGGGACCGAGGCGCGTCCTCGGATCCGGTCGACGTGCTGGCCGCGGTCGGCGGGCTCGAGATCGCGTTCCTCACGGGCGTGATGCTCGGCGCGGCCTCGCGGCGGGTCCCGGTGCTGCTGGACGGCTTCGTCACCGGCGCGTCGGCCCTGGTCGCAGCAGGTCTCGCACCGGACGTGACCGGATCAATGATCGCGGCCACGCGCTCACCCGAGCCCGGTCATCGGTTCGTCCTCGAGCGCCTGGGCCTCGTTCCGCTCCTCGACCTCGGCCTGCGGCTCGGCGAGGGGTCGGGAGCTGCGCTCGCGCTCCCATGGGTCCGAGCGGCGGTGGCGATCCTCACCGACATGGCGACGTTCGAGGCGGCCGGCGTCTCCCGTGCGTGAGGCCATCCGGTCGGCGGCGGCCGCCGTGAGTTTCCTGACCACAGTGCCGGTCGGCCGTTCCGCCGCATTCGCGGACCGTGAACGACTGCGCGACGGCACGGTCCTGTTCCCCGTCGTCGGAGCCGCCGTGGGGGCCGCGACCGGAGCGGTCGCCTGGGCGGCCGCCTTCGTCCTCCCGCCACTCCCGGCAGCCGTTCTGGGGGTTGGGGCCGGGGCGCTCCTCACGGGCGCTCTGCATCTCGACGGTCTCGCCGATACGGCGGACGGGGTGGGCGCGTCGCTCACCGGCGCGGATCCCTCAACGGCGATGCACGACCCACGACTCGGGGTGTTCGGCGGTGTGGTCCTCATCCTCGACGTCGTCCTCCGGATCTCGGTGCTCGCTGCGCTCGTCACCGGGCCGCGTTTCCCTTTCGAGGCGATCGCGGCCGGCGCGCTCGGCCGAGCCGCCGCGATCGCGCTGCTCGCCACCACGCCCTACGCCGGTGGGGCGGGCGGAACGGGCGCGTGGACTCGAGACGTCGGCGTCGGCCGGTGCCTCGCCGCGGTCGGCGTCGCGACGGGGATCGGCATCTTCGCGGTCGGACCCCTCTTCGGCGCGATGGTGATCGGCGGCGCAGCCGTGGCCGGCCTCATCAGGCGATGGTCGCGACGAAGCCTCAGCGGCATGACCGGAGACACCCTGGGGGCCACCGCCGAGCTCTCGGAGACGATGGCGCTGGTCGCCGCGCTCGCCATCGCGTGATCACGCTGCCGGGTCCGACGAGGTCAGATCGCTAGGTCTGTTCCTTCAGATAGCGCTCGATCTCCGTCGCGAGGTCGTCGCCCGAGGGCATCCGCTCCTCGCTCGCGATCGCCTCCAGTCGGGCGAGGTATTCCCTGGTGTCGGGGTCCTCCGCGATCGCCGCGTCCAGGCGTTCCCGCTGCGAGAGCGCCTCCTCACCGAGCGAGCCCACCGGGATCGTGACCCCGAGACGCCGCTCGACATGCTGCAGGAGGGCCACCGTGGCCGGCGCGTATGCGGCCACCCCGATGTAGTGGGGGATCTGCGCGTAGTAGCCGACGGCGGGGATCCCCGCAGCCGCCACCGTCATCTCCACCGCGGACAGTGCCGCCGCGGGCACCCGCAGGATGCCGCCCGGGCCTTGCTGCTCACCGTCGCGGAGCGACGCGTCGGTGGAGGCCGTCGCCAGCACGGGAACGGGACGTGTGTGCGGCACGGCAGCGGGGATCGCACCCAAGCTGATCCACTCGACGACCCCGAGCCGCAACGCCAGCTCGAGCAGGTCGTCCCCGAGCTGCTTCCACTTGTAGTCGGGCTCCGGACCCACGAGGACGAGGAGATCTCGGCCGTCGACGGCCACGTGCCGCATCATGATCTCGGGCCACTGCATCCTCGCCAGCACGCCGTCCACCACGTCCAGGACCGGCCGTCTCGCTCGATAGTCGTGCAGCGCATCGACGTCGAAGGAGGCGACGACCCGGCCGCCCTCCGCCACGTGGTTCGCACACGCGGTCGCGGCTCCGGCCGCGTCGATCCAGCCGTCGAAGGCCACGATCAGGACCGGCGCCGTGAGCACGGGGATCTGCTCCTCGAGGCGATAGAGGCTCACCCTCCGAGGATAGGCCCCCGGAGCCGGAAGAGCCGTTCCCTGCCTCGGTGACGTATGAGTGTGACGTGGACGGGCTTCGAGCCGGGCGACGAGGGTCCTTGCGGTTCCACGCCGTCCCGGTGGGAGCGGTCCTGTCCGTCGCGCTCGCGGGATGCGGCGGAGACGTCTACGGCGAGTTCCCGTCGCCGCCGACGCCCGCGATCACCGCCACGCCGAGTGCCGAGGCCGACAACGGCATCCTCGCCGAGATCGCCGTGGACGGGAGCCCCTGCTTCCTCGCCGAGGCCGGTGATCGGGTCTGGGTCACGGCGTTCGACGGGAACGAGCTCGCCGAGATCGATCCGGAAACGAACGAGGTGGTCTCGACGCAACGGATGCCGGGGGGACCGTGCGGCATGCACGAGGTGGACGGCACGCTGTGGATCGAGACGCCGAACGCGGGGGCG
>JAJNBA010000046.1 GCA_021155985.1 Actinomycetes bacterium | reverse complement strand
GTCACGCGATCCTCGTACTCCTTCTCGGTCTTGGCGAGCTCCGCCGCATGCCGGGTCTCGGCCTCGGCCAGTTGGGTCTGGAACTCTTCGCGGAGCGCGCGGACCTGGTCCTCCAGCTCTGCCTCCCGCTCGACGAGCTCGGCTCGGTGCGACGCGTGCAGGCTCTCGACCTCGGCCTTCACGGTCCGCAGCTCGTCGGTGAGCTCGGCCGCCCGCTGCTCCTCACCGCGCAGCGCCCGGAGCTCGCCGCGCGCGTCGTCCAGCTCGGTGCGGGCGCTGCGCAGCTCCGATCCCATCGCGTCCATCGCGTCACGCGCGTGGAGCGCCTCCAGCTGTGCGGCGTCCAACTCTTCCTGGAGCTCACGCGACCGTTCCGCCTGTCGCTGCAGCGTCTCCACCTGCTGGATCGTCATCGAGAGCTGTGTCTGCGCCCCCTCGAGCTCCGCCCGAAGGCCCATCGCCTCGGCTTCCACCTGTTTGAGGTCCTCGGTGGCCGGACCGCCGATCGTGTCCCGGCGAGCCAGCAGCTCTCCGGCGATCCTGTCGCGCTCGGCCGTGACGCTGTGGAGGCGCTGCTCGAGCGCGCGGACGGCCGACTCGGCCTTGACCGCGCGCTCCTCGTCCTCGCGGCTCCGACCCTGGGGCTGTTCCCGGAGCATCCGCTGCGCCGCCTGGAGCTCGTCGAGGGTCGCGCGATACTGGTCCTGTAAGAGTGTCACCCGCTGCTCGGCTTCCTGAGCGCGGGTCTCGGCTCGACGACGGGCTTCGGCCTCTTCCTTCATCCCCGGCTGAGGAGGCTGGATCACGCGCTTCGTCGACGCCCCCGACGTGCGCCCGGGGATCACGGGGATGCGCTGTCGGACCTCCTGACCGTCTGACGCGTCGGCTCCCCGGAGCATGGGGGCTCCGGCCGCGAGCACGACGAGGATCAACGCGCCGGCCAGGAAGAACATGTTGGTGCGCCACGGTCCCGCGGCACTCGCGATGTCGTCGGCGGGCCGCGAAAGTTCTACGGCGGCGGTACTGCCGGCACCGGACGGGAAGTGGAGCCCGACCGTCACGATCAGGCGCCCATCCACCAGCCGGGTCTGTGGCTCGCCGCGGAAGGCCGCGCTGATGCGCGAGCGCTCTCCCGTCAGCCGCTGGCCGATGTTCCCGTCCTCGGAGGAGAAGAGGATCTCGCCGTTCGCAGCGTAGAGGATCACGCTCTCGAAGTCGCTGGGATCGAAGACGACGTCGTCGATCGCGCGGGTGAGCTCCCGGATCCGCTCGGAGGGAAGTTCTCGTTGCAGGTCCTCGGGATCGAACACGAGGGTGAGTGAACTGTCGACCAGGGCCTCGGCCTGCTCGGCGACGGCGTCGCGAGCTGTCGCCCGCGCGCGGACGCTCATCCAGAACGAACCGGCAACGCCGAGCACGAGCAGCGCGATGAGCGCGATGTGAACCCTGCGTGCCAGCCCGTTCCCAGTCAGCATGTACCTACCAGCCCCCTGTACGGTCTCCCGGCCTCGTTATCGGCACGGCTCCCGAGCGGGTTCAGTGCCGACCGGGGGATTCCTCTTGGTCATTCGGGAGCCTCGAAGGACCTAGGTCGGATGGCGGCGCTTCGGGCTCGTTGGATGGGCCGACCGCCCCCGTCAACCCTCGACGAGCGTCCTGTTCATGACGCGCCACCTCGTGCCGGTCCATATCAGCGTCGTCCGCCGGATGGCACTGGGGCAACAATGGGCATCGCCCTGCCGATAGACCGATTCGGTGAGCACGAGGCCGGGCGAGCTCGCCGGCCCCGGCTCGATGCGCCCGTCGCACAGATCCCGACGGTACGTCTCCTTCACCCGGGCCAGATCGACCACGGACCATCGCCCGCACGCCCCGGAACCACCGACCCCCTCGAAGATCAGGGCATCGTCCGAACCGTCGCCGGTCAGGTCCCCCGTGGTGACCTGGATCTCCTGGATGGCGTCCTCGGGATCGTGCCGCGTGACGAGGGCCGTCCGCCAATGCGGTTCCGCATCGAACCGGCGCCAGACGGCGAAGCCCCGGGGGAGCCGGGAATGGTCCGTGCCGGGCTCCAGCCATGCGATCAACACCGCGGCGCCCCGGTCGGTGAGCGCGAACCACTGGCCCGTCACGTCCGCGCCGGTTGGGACCAGCTCCTCTGGGGGGAGGTCGGGAGGTGGGAGGTCGGCGATGAACGCGGTCGGCATGGTCCCGGCCTCCGGGTCGGGGCTCGGACTCGGCTCGGGGCTGAGAGACGGTTGAGGACCGAGAGAGGTCGTGAGGCTCACACTCGTGCTCGGTGTCGGACTCGAGGGCGCCGGCGCTTCCTCGGCGCACCCCACCGTCGCGAGCGAAACGGCCAACACTCCGGCCCAGATCCGCATCGTCCGATGCTATCGGCGTTTCCGGCGACCCCCTTCGGAGCGCCCCGCGTAGGATGCGCGCGTGTCCTCGTCCGGCGCACGCACCGTCTCCGACTCGGAGGTGACCCTCACCCAGATGATGGAGGTCACCGACGCGAACATCGCCGGAAACGTCCACGGGGGCGTGATCATGCGCCTCGTGGACACGGCCGCCGCTCTGGCCGCGATCAAGCATTCCGGTGGCGTGGCCCTCACCGTCGGGATCGACGAGATGTCGTTCCTCGAGCCCGTCCACATCGGCGAGGTGGTCGTCCTCAAAGCATGCGTGAACGACGTCGGCCGGACCTCGATGGAATGCGGGGTCAGGGTCGATGCCCAGGACCCGCTCACGGGGGCGGTCCGGCACGTGAACAGCGCGTACATGGTCTTCGTCGCCGTGGACGCGGCCGGCCGTCCTCGACCGGTCCGGCCGCTTCTCGCCGAGACGGACACGCAACGTCGCCGCCAGCAGGAGGCGAAGCTCCGGCGAGAGCGCCGGATCGCCCACAAGGAGGCGATCGACGCCGCTCGGGCCGCGAAGGAAGCTCCCGAGAGATTCTGACGTCTCATCCGGTCGACGGCCTCCATCGGGGCTCCTCCGTCTGCGTGGGAGGATGGAAGAGAGACGACACGAGAGGACCCATCGGATGACTTCGGAACTCACCGGCGCCCGGAAGCGGCTGGAGACCGCCGACGGAGCCCTCGACACCTACTCGCTTCCCTGGCTCGCGGAGAGGGGCGTCGCGGATGTCAGCCGCCTTCCGCTGACGGTCCGCATCCTCGTCGAGAACCTCCTCCGTCGGGCCGGTTCGAGGGACGTCGCGGACGAGGACGTGCGCGCGCTCGCACGGTGGCCCGAACCGGCGGCGGACGTGGCGTTCATGCCGGGCCGGGTCCTGATGCAGGACTTCACGGGGGTCCCCGCGGTCGTCGATCTGGCCGCGATGCGGGGGGCGGTCGCCCGAGCGGGCGGGGATCCGGCCGCCGTCAATCCGCTCGTGCCGGTCGACCTGATCATCGATCACTCGGTCCAGGTGGACCTCTTCCGCTCACGGGATGCATACGAGGCCAACATCGGATGGGAGTACCGGCGCAACGGTGAGCGCTACGCGCTGCTCCGATGGGCCCAGCAGGCCTTCGACGGACTCCGGGTCGTCCCGCCCGGCGCCGGTATCTGCCACCAAGTGAACCTGGAGCATCTCGGCCAGGTCGTGAGCGTCCGGGACGGCGTGGCCTTCCCCGACACACTGATGGGGACGGATTCCCACACCACGATGGTCAACGGGCTCGGGGTCCTGGGATGGGGCGTCGGCGGGATCGAGGCCGAGGCGGCGATGCTCGGTCAGCCCACGTTCCTCCCGCAGCCCGACGTGGTGGGCGTGCAGGTGACGGGCGAGCTCCCCGCGGGCACGACCGCGACCGACCTCGTGTTGACGCTGACCCAGATGCTCCGCGCCCACGGCGTGGTGGGGCGGTTCGTCGAGTTCTACGGGGTCGGCCTCTCCTCCCTCGCCATCGCCGACCGAGCGACGTTGTCGAACATGTGTCCCGAGTACGGGGCCACGTCCGCCTACTTCCCGGTCGACGACCGGACGCTCGAGTACCTCCGGTTCACGGGACGAGGAGCGCTGATCGATCGCGTCGAGCGATACACGAAGGCGCAGGGGTTGTTCCGGACCGATGCCGATGACCCGCCGACCTTCACGGAGACGTTGGATCTCGATCTGTCGGCGGTCGAGCCCTCGATGGCAGGTCCTCGCCGGCCGCAGGATCGTGTCGCCCTCCCCGACGTCTGGGACTCCTTCGTCGACGCCTTCCAACGCCACCTCGAGCCAGCACCGAAGCCGACCGAGCTCGGTCGATTCGTCGCCGAAGGAGGGACGCCCGCCGCGGACGGGGAGCAGCGAGGATGGACCGAGGACGTGACCCCGAACGGCGACGACGTCCGGCACGGCTCCGTCGTGATCGCCGCGATCACGTCATGCACGAACACATCCAACCCCTCGGTCATGGTCGGCGCCGGCTTGCTCGCCAAGCGCGCGATCGAGGCCGGCCTCGCGTCGAAGCCGTGGGTGAAGACGTCGCTCGCGCCGGGGTCACGGGTCGTGACCGACTACCTCGACCGTGCGCGTCTGACGCCGTACCTCGAGAAGCTCGGCTTCGATCTCGTGGGGTTCGGCTGCACGACGTGCATCGGCAACTCCGGGCCGCTCCCCGACGACGTCGCGGCGCGGATCGACGAGAAGAACCTGAACGTCGTGGCGGTCCTGTCCGGGAACCGGAACTTCGAAGGGCGGATCCACCCGCAGGTCCGCGCGAGTTACCTGGCGTCGCCGCCGCTGGTGGTGGCCTACGCCCTGGCCGGCCGGATCGACTTCGATCCGACGACGGAACCCCTCGGCGAGGGAGACGATGGTCCGGTCTTCCTCCGGGACCTCTGGCCGAGCCCGGCGGACGTGGCGGACGTGATCGCCGAAGCGGTCTCGGAGGATCAGTTCGTCCAGCAGTACGCCAGGATCTGGGACGGCGACGAGCGATGGGCCGCGCTCCCGACGCCGACCGGGCCGGCGTACGACTGGGATCCCGACTCGACGTACGTGCGCGAGCCGCCGTTCTTCCAGGAGGCGTCCGCGGATCGGTCGGGGGTGGGGGAGGTCGAGGGTTCGCGCATCGAGGGCGCCCGGGTCCTCGTCACCGTGGGCGACTCCATCACGACCGATCACATCTCGCCCGCGGGCGCGATCCGTCCCGACTCGCCCGCAGGCCGGTACCTCCTCGAGCACGGGGTTCAGCAACGGGACTTCAACTCGTACGGGGCGAGGCGCGGGAACCACGAGGTGATGATGCGGGGGACGTTCGCGAACGTGCGTCTACGGAACGCGCTCGCCCCGGAGACCGAGGGACCGTGGACGACCCATCTCCCGAGCGGTGAGGTGACCAGCGTCTACGAGGCCGCCGTCCGCTACGCGGAGGAAGAGACGCCCCTGGGCGTCCTCGCGGGGAAGGAGTACGGGAGCGGGTCGTCCCGCGACTGGGCGGCGAAGGGACCGGCGCTCCTCGGCGTGCGGTTCGTCCTGGCCGAGTCCTTCGAGCGGATCCACCGACAGAATCTCGTCGGCATGGGCATCCTCCCACTCCAGTACAAGCAGGGCGGATCCGCCGCGGGCCACGGCCTCTCCGGCCGTGAGACCTATTCGATCCTGGGTCTGGAGATCGGGATCGCTCCCGGGCAGGATGCCACCGTGGAGGTCACGCGCGAGGACGGGTCGTCGGACTCGTTCCCGGTGACGGTTCGGATCGATCAGGCGGCCGAGGTGGCCATCTTCGGCCACGGCGGCATCCTGCCGATGGTCCTCCGCGAGGCGCTCGGGGCCGGCTAGGGAACCTCGAACACCGCCTCGCGAAGCCCGCCGCGAGGCAGCTGCCTACTGCGTGGTGCCCGGCTCCGCCGTGTACACCGGGTCGGTCGTGGGAGCGTCGGGGCACTCCTCGGATTCCACGGTGACGGCCAGGAGGTCTGCGGAGGAGGGGTCCGCGTCCAGGAACGCCGCGACGGCGCCGCTCTCCGGAGCGAGGCACGCCCCGCGGACGGGGTCGCCGTCCTCGATCATCCAGAGCTCGTACACCTTCCCCGGTCCCGGGTCGGGCAGACCGGTCGCCCACACGAGTGCGCCGGACTCGCCGGGCGTGAAGGACATGGCCAGATCGCCAGGGGCCGTGCCCTCGAACGCCACGATCGCGGGTCCGGGGACGCCTTGGCCCTCGCCATCCTGCGTCGCCAGCAGGATCGCGAAGACGAGCGCGACCGCAGCCGCGACGCCGAAGGCCGCCTGCCACCACCCGAGCCGAGCGTCCCGTCGGGCATCGAGCCGTTCGATCGGGGCGGCGGCGGTCCGGCGCTCGGCGAGGATCCGATCCGCCATGGCCTCGCGCACGGGGCGAGGGTCGAGCGCGAGCGCCAGCATCCCCGCGACCTCCGCGTGCTCGATCTCGAGCCGACGGCACTCCTCGCAGTCCCCGTGCGCGGCGAGCTCCCGTTCCAAGAGCGCCGCGCCGTCGGCGTCCAAGCCGTCGAGGGCCTGCGCCGCGAGGAGCTCGTCGATCAATGCGTGGTCGCGGATCATCGGGTGCCTTCCCCGAGGTTCGCGCGCAGCCGGCGCATCGCGAGGAGCGTGCGCGACTTCACGGTCCCGAGCGGGAGCCCCGTTCGCTCGGCGATCTGGGATTGCGACAGCCCCTCGAAGTACATGCGCTGGATCACGTCGCGCTGCTCCTCCGGGAGCGCTCCGAGCGCGGCGCGCACGAGCTTGCGCTCCCGAGGAAGATCGATCGCGGCGAGGAGGTCGTCGACCGGATCCTCGACGACACCTGGCCCGATCCCCGATGCCTGTTCGGCCCTGCGCCGCTGCGCCTGCTCACGTCGCACCGCATCCACGGCTCGGTGATGGACGGTTCCCATGAGCCAGGATCGGACCGACCCGCGAGCCCCGTCGTAGCGATCCGGGTTCCGCCACACCGAGAGGAACGCCTCCTGGACGATCTCCTCCGCGACCTGCGCCTGTCGGACCAATCGGAAGGCGAGGGCGTGCGCAGCGGACGCGTAGCGCCTGAAGAGCTCGCGGAACGCCTGCTCGTCGCCGGCCACGAGACGACGCAGGAGATCCTCGTCACGAGCTCCGCCCGGCTCAACCGAGCGCACGGTCGCGCTCCGGCCCGGGTCGATCGTCATCGATGCGTTCGTGGCGCCCGCCTCTCGGGAGATCCGTCAGAAGATCCGGTGGTCTCCCGGCGTATTCGCAGGTCATCGGCTTTCGGATGAGTGGGGACGCATGCCGCCCTCCGCGGCGTCGAGCAGGTCCTCGAGGCCGACGGGATCGGAGGGATCGTAGATCGCGCTGCCGATCGAGAGCGAGATCGACCGGGGGTGCGTGGCCTTCGCATCGTGCACCGCGATCGCCTCCACCAGCCGCGACAGGACGGTGACCTCCGCCCCCTTCGCATCGCCGGCGAGGAGCACACAGAACGTGTCCTCGGCGATCCGCGCCGGCAGGTCCGCGTCGCGGATCGCACTGATCAGCACGTCGGAGGCCTCGATGGCGCGATCGTCGACGTCGGTCGGCGTCGTCTCGGCCCCCTCGTGCTCGTTGAACCGCATGAAGAGGAGGACCAGCGGCGTGCCGGCACGGTCGGCCATCCGGAGCTGATGCTCGGCGATCGCGACGAAGCCTCGGAGGTTGGGCAAGCGGGTGGATTCGTCGATCGTCGCCAGCTCCCGCCGCATCCTGCGGCGTTCCACCGCGTATCGCACCGCTCGTGGCAGCAGCCCGTCCGCGATCGAGCCTCGGACCAGGTGATCGTCCGCTCCTGCGTGCAGCGCGACGGCGCCGTCGGCTTCGTTGCCGGCGGCGGTGAGGACGATGACGGCCGCGGCCGGTGTCTTCAGTCGGAGGGTCTCGAGCGCCTCGAGTGGTCCCACATCGTCCAACGCCACGATCACTCCGTCCTGGTCGGAGCCGGGACCGAGGGCCGCGAGGTCCGGGATCCGGACGACCTCGAACCCGTCACGCTCGAGATCGGATCCGAAGCCCTCCCCGGTCCCGACCAGGAGCACCCGGATCGCGTCGCCCGCCACGTTCTCCCCCCTTCGCGACGGGCCATCCTATCTCCGGCGGCGATCCTCCATAGGAACGCCACGCGCCGCGCCGGGGGCGACCTGTCCACACCGGTACGCTGGAAGGCGTATGAGCGAAGAGACCTCGGCCCGCGCGCTCGGGCGCGTTGCGAGAGCGCTCATCGGGGCGACAGCGACCATCGCCCTCCTGGTAGGAGCGTTCTCGGCGTACGCGACGGTGTCCTACCTCGCTGCTCGGGACAAGGGCACCAGCTCATTCGTTCCGGACGATGGTACGGCCGATCCAGCCGTCGGTCCGTGCGTCGACGACGTCTGCAACTACCTGCTGCTCGGCAGCGACTCGCGACGGGGACTCACCCCCGAGGAGCAGGAGCGGTTCGGGACCGACGAGAACAACGGTGGCGTCTTCCGATCGGACACGATCATCCTCGTCCAGCTCGATCCCCGTCGCGAGAAGGCGGTCGTCCTGTCGTTCCCTCGGGACCTCTGGGTGCAGATCCCCGGGCGGGGGTGGGACAAGATCAACACGTCGTTCGAAGGGGGCGTCAGCGAGGGAGGCCCGCTCCGGGTCGCGCAGACGATCCACCGTCTCACGGGCCTGAAGGTGAACCACTTCCTCTACGTGGACCTGCTCGGCTTCCAACAGGTGGTGGACACCCTCGGGGGAGTGGAGATGTGCATCCCCTTCGACGTGCAGGATCCCCTCTCCATGCTCGATCTGAAGGCCGGGTGCCAGACCCTGGACGGCCGACAGGCGCTCGGCTACGTGCGTACCCGCCACCTCCCGTGCGACGCCGCTGCGCCCGACCTGAGTCGGATCGGGCGCCAACAACAGTTCCTACGCGCCGTGATCAACCAACTGCTGGCACCGGAGCAGATCGTCCGGGCGCCTGGCCTCGTCAAGCCGGTGCTCGCCAGCTTGAAGCGTGACGACGACCTCGCGATCGCCGACCTCGCGTACCTCGTCGGACGCCTCCGAGGACTCTCCACCGGTGCGGTCGAATTCCGAGCGGTCCCCGCCGTCCCGGGCATGGTCCAGCCACCCGGGTTCACCTCCGAGATCTCGGTCCTCCACCCCGATCCCTCGGCGGGCGCGATCTTCCGGGCGCTCCGGAACGGCTCCGCGCTCCCGGCCACCGGGACCGAGCTGATCAACACGCCGACGTCGCCGGCGAACATCCCCGTTGCGGTCCTGGACGACGGCTCGGGTGACGTCGCCGGCCAGGTCGCGGACATCCTGTCGACCTCCGGCTTCGACGTGTCGCCGGGGATCATCCCCTTCGGGGGATCAGGGATCCGGGTGGACGGGCCGATGATCGTCTACACGCGCGGGCACGAGGAAGAAGCGCACGTAGTGGCCCAGTATCTGCCCGGGGTCGAGCTCCGCGAAGTGGCGCGATCGTCCGCCCCGTGGGAGGTCGCCCTGGTCGCGACCCCCGGGTACCGTCCGGATACCCTCGGCGCCGGTGGCGCGGAACCGGAGTGCATCGAGCCGGACTGACGGGCCGCCCGCCTCTCCCCTGCGATGGAGCACCCCCCGACCTCAGGTGCGAGTGGAGGCCAGGACCGACCGGTAGACCTCGAGCGTGCGGTCGGCGGCCACGTCCCAGCTGAACCGACGCGCGCGCGTGAGCCCCCGAGCCCCGAACCCGGCTCGGAGCGTGGGATCACCGAGGAGGCGATCGATCGCCTTGACCCACGCCCCCACGTCTCGAGGGGACACGAGCACCCCGGCGTCGCCGACCACCTCGGGCAGGCTCGCGGCGTCCGAACAGACGACGGGGATCCCGCACGCCATCGCTTCGAGCGGGGGCAGGCCGAACCCCTCGAACTCCGACGGGAACGCGAACACCTCCGCCGCGTTGAGCAGGGCGGGCATGTCCTCGTCCGGAACGTGATCGGCGAAGACGACCTGACCGTCCAGTCCGAGTCCGCGGACCCGTTCGAAGAAGCGTTCGTAGAGCCAGCCGCGTCCTCCCGCGATGACCAGGCCGACGTCGCGGTGCCGGTCGCGGAGCGACGCGTACGCCTCCACGAGGGTCGCGTGATTCTTCCGTGGCTCGATCGTGCCGACCGAGAGGACGAAGCGCTCCGGGAGCCCGAGTCGACGCCGGACATCGGCGACGTCCTCGCGCTCGATGTCGGGTCGGAAGCGCGGCTCGACCCCTTCGGGGATCACCTCGATCTTCTCCGGATCGAGCGGGTAGCTCCGCAACGCGTCACGGCGCGTGTTCTCGGAGACGGCGATGATCCGATCGGCTCGGCGGAGGAAGCGGGGCATCATCGTCCGCAGGTAGATCCGGTTCCGAGGCAGGTGATGCTCGGGGAACAGGAGATACGCGATGTCGTGGAGGGTGAAGACGGTGTTCGCTCGGGTGAGCTTCGGGAGCAGATGCTCGGTCGCGTGGAACAGCTGGATGCCGGGGAACGCCCGGTCCATGGACGGTCCGCCGAAGTAGGAAGCGGCGGCACGCAGTCGCCATCGTCGACGCGAGAGCCCCGCGGTGCGCGTGGGGAGGTCGCTGAGGGGCGGGCGGAGACCGGACTCGCGAGGATCGTTGACGAACGCCGTGAGCGCCGCGCCCTTCGCGAGCATCGCCTCCGTCAGCGCGCTCGCGTAGCGTCCGAGCCCGGCCCGTTCGTGGGCGGCCGCGGAAAGGTCGATGCAGTACGACCCCTCCTCCGGAGCTGGAGACGACATCGGTGACGGTGGTCCTGTCTGTCGGGCGGCCACGGCGGTCACGTCTCCGCCGCTCGTCGCGAGGAGGATACGAGACCGCTTCCGGGCGTCGTTCGGCTTGGGTCTCGGAGCCCCACGTACACTCGCTCGCGTGAGCCGACCGTCCACCTCGCCTCCGGCCGCGTCGTGCGCGTAGTCATCGATGCGAGGCCCGCGATGCCGCAGGCGCGCACAGGGGTCGGCACGTACACGTGGCAGCTGATCCGACGGCTCCCGCGCGCCGATCCCGACGCCATCTTCATCGCCTGGTACCTCGACGTGCGGGCCGCCCTCCGTCTGGATCGGAGGGCCGGTGTGTTCGCGGACGTCGGGGCCCCGAACCTCGTCGAACGCCGGATGCCGATCCCCTCCCGGTGGTTCGATCGGGTGACGATGCGCCTCGACGTTCCCAGGATCGAGTGGATGGTCCGGTCCGATGTGGTGTTCGCGCCGAACTTCCTGCCACCCCCCACGCGGAGCCGTCGGGTGGTCCTCACGGTGCACGACCTCGCGTTCGAGCGGTTCCCGGAGACCGCCCCGATGGCCACGCGCCGCTGGCTCGCCCGGCTCGCGTCGTCCCTCCGAACGGCATCGCAGGTGATCGTCGTGTCCGAACAGACGCGGCGCGACCTGTTGGAGTCCTACCCTGGATCGGCGGCTCGTCTCGCCGAGCGGCTGACGGTCGTCCCGCTCGGGGTGGACACGGAGGTCTTCCGGCCCGTCGGGGCCGATGCCATCGACCAGGTGCGGCGACGCTACGGGGTAGCGGGGCCGTTCCTCCTCTCGCTCGGGGGGATCGAGCCTCGGAAGAACCTTCCCGTACTGATCCGCGCCTACGCGTCACTCCCCGACGGCGAGCGACCGGTCCTCGTGATCGCCGGTCCCGTCGCTCCTTGGAACCCGGAGGGCTGGAACCTCGTGCGCCCGGCCCTCGAGGCGCTCCCTCCGGGGGTTCGCGACCGTGTCGTCGTGACCGGGTACGTGTCGGAGGACGAGAAGGTGGCGCTCCTCGGCGGCGCCGAGGCGCTCGTGTATCCCTCGCTCTACGAGGGGTTCGGGCTCCCGGTGATCGAGGCGATGGCCTGCGGCACGCCCGTCCTCACGTCGAACGTCTCGGCGTTGCCGGAAACGGCCGGCGATGCGGCACTCCTCGTCGATCCGCACTCGGTCGAGGGGATCGCCGCGGGCATCGAGCGCCTCCTCACCGACTCGGCCCTCCGGGAACGGCTGCGGAGCGCGGGCTTCGCTCGGGCCGGAACCTTTAGCTGGGAGGAGACGGCTCGGCGGACGGCGGAGGTCCTGCGGCGGGGGATCGGCTAGCCGCGACGTCGCGCCGAGCCGCTCCGCGGACCCGCTGGATCGCGAGGCGCAGCTCGTCGTCGGAGCGCACCACCTCGTCGTCGGGGCCGATCTGCTCGACCAGCCCTCCCACGTCGGTGACGATCGCCGGGGTTCCCAGCAACCGTGCCCGCGCCAGCGCCCCGCTGGACCAGGCGCGGGTGTACGGCAGGAGGATCCGATCGGCGGCCGTCACCCAGGCGTCGAAGTCCTCGTCGCTAGGGAACCCCTCGAGGAGCGTCACCCCGTCGGTTCGGTCGGCGAGCTCCCGCAGCTCGGTCGCGTGCGCCACGTTCGCCGGGACGGCGTCCCGGACCGATCCGACGATCACGAGACGCCCCGGGCCCTCGGATGCGGCGAAGGCTCGCACGGCCCGATCGAAGCCCTTCCACGGATGGAGGAACCCGGCGCACAGGAGGAGCGGCTCGGACGGATCGAGGCCGAGGTGGCGCCGGGCCGTTCCTCGGTCACGGATGCCTCCGACGCGAACGCCATCCCGGTGGTCCACGATCCGAGCGTCGACCTGCATGCGGTGGTCGTGCTCGAACGCCCGATGCTCCGCGTTGGTGTGGAACAGGAGCCGAGCGGCCGCGAACGCTCGACGCAGGAGCACGTGGTCCGGACGCCACCGGGTGGGCCGGTGAGCCTCGTGCACGAGGATCTCCGTCTGGGGATGGCGGCGGACGAGGGAGAGAAGCCCGAGCGACGTGCGGATCTTCGAGAGAGCGGCGGAGGCTCCCGGCCGGTAGAAGAGGCCCGGCTGGAAGTGGACGACGATGCGATCGAACGCTGACCCGCGGCGGGATGCTTCGCGGAACTCCCGCCCGCTGGTGAAGGGGACGCGGACGTCGCCGTCACCATCGGGCGGCGAGATCACGGTGACGGCGTGGCCGTCCGCTCGGAGCCGAAGCGCCTGCGCACGCGCGTACGCCCCGATCCCGCAGTGCCGTGGAGGGTAGGACGAAACGATGGCGATCCGCATCGAGCATCCAGCTTAGCGGCCGCTTCGGATGGGCCGGCCGCAGCCGCCGCTCACAGGTCACCCGGCGCGATCGAGCAGCACCCGGAGCGGGAACACGACGGTGGCGCGGATCATCCTCGGCAACCGCTGGGGCTCCAGCGCCAACCGCCAGACCCACTCGAGCCCGAGCCTCCGGAGCGCGACCGGTGCGCGGCGGAGCTGGTCCGCCCACATGTCGAACGAGCCGCCGACGCCCATGACGATGCGAGCGGATGGAACGGTGTCGGCATTGCGCGCGATCCATCGTTCCTGCTTCGGTGCGCCGAACCCCACGAGGACGATCGCCGGCGAGCTCGCGGCGACCGCACGGGTGAGGTCCGGATCCTGCTCGGCGGGGTCGACTACGCCGTCCTCCGAGATCGGGACGCCTCCCCCGGCGACCGCGATCCGCACTCCGGGGAGCGTTTGCCGCCAGCGCTCGGCCGCGCGCTCGGCGACCCCGTCGCCGCCCCCCACGAAGGCCACCGAGGAGTCACGCTCCGCCGCGATCCGCACCAGGAGCTCGCCGATCTCCACGCCGGGCCATCGCCGGATGCGGCGCCCCGCCCGGAGACTCTCGATCATCGCGACGCCCGCTCCATCGGGGAGGGCGAGGTCGGCGGACCGCAGGACCGTGGCGTACGTCGGGTCGGACCGCGCGTGCAGGAGGATCTCTGGGTTCGGCGTGAAGATCCGGATCGCACGATCACCGTCGAGCGAGCGGAGACAGAGATCTCGGAGCCTCGCCTCCGATGCGAGGTGATCGAGCCGCACCCCGAAGATGCGTGACATCACGGGTCGCCCGACGCTCTCGTCGTCGTCCGCTCGGCTCGGACATCGGCGCATCGTTGCGTCCAGCACTCCCGGTGACCCATCCCGCGCACCGTACCCCCTGCCGGATGACCCGACGACCCTGTCCCATCGTTGCCGGTACGCGGTGACCAGAAGGCTGAAGTTCCCCGTGAGGGGGAACCCGAGCGCAACCACGCTCCGGTGTAGCCTGTCGCGCGATGGAGGACGATCGCTCGTCCACGGTCGCGCCGGGCTCGGAACCCTGGGAAGGAACCACCCGGGAGCTCGCTGCTGCGCTCCGCGAGCTCGTCACGCGCCTGCGCGAGGAACAGGGGCAGCCGCTCCCGGAGGGGGAGGCGTTCCTCCAGTCACCCTCCTCGATGCGACGCCGCCTCAAGACGATCGTGTTCCGCACGACCCGACCCGCGACGCGACGGTACGACCGGCTCACCGCGGATCTGGCGACGATCGCCGGCGACCTCGCCGCGCGGCTCGCCGAAGCGGAGGAGGTCATGCGCAAGGCGCGAGGCGACTACGAGCGGCTGGAGATGGAGCTCCGTGCTCTGTCACCCTCCGGAGCGGCGACCACCGGGAGCGCCGTTTGGACGGAGATCCCGGACGGCTATTACTGGGCCTTCGAGCGACGCATGCGCGGCGCCGCCGGATCGATCGAGGATCGCCTCCGCGGCTACGAGGAGCTCGCCGTCCCGCTCCGCGAGGCCGTCGGGACGACCGACGACCGCCGTCCCCGCTGGATCGATCTCGGCTGCGGTCAGGGCGAGTTCTGCGCCCTCCTCGGGGAATGGGGCTGGGACGCGGAGGGCGTCGACGCGTCTCCGGAGGCGATCGAGGCGTGCCGGGCGCGCGGGATCGACGCGACGCTCGCCAACGTCCTCACCTATCTCGAGACGCGGCCGCACGACCCGGTCGGCGGCGTCAGCGCGATCCAGCTGATCGAGCATCTCCCGAGGCGGGCCTGGGTTCACCTCTTCCAGGAGATCCACCGTGCTCTCGCACCCGGCGGGGCGCTCCTCCTCGAGACGATCAACGGCCAGAACCCCGACGCGATCGCCGACTACTTCGTCGCGGACGTCACCCATACGTGGCCGGGGCACCCGGAGACGCTGCGGCTGATGGCCGAGCACGCAGGCTTCGACGAGGTCGAGGTGCGCTTCCTCCACGAGGATCATCGAGGTCGAGCGCAGGACGTGGCGATCTGGGCGGTCAAGGCGTCCCCGTGATCGACCCGAGGGACGGGACGGAGGACGCGGCAGGCGGCGCGACGCCGGACGAGCCGGCTCTCGCGGCTCCCGAGGGCGCGGACGAGGCGGTCGCGACCCTCGCCAGAGAGGTCTACTGGGCCGGGGAGGGAGGCTCGGGGCTCCCCGCGGATGCTCGCTCGCTCCGCGAACGACTGGATGCGTTCACGTACCAGATGCGCGCCGACCAGCGGCAGGCGGTTCCCGTGGGTGAGTCGTTCCTCGGCTCGAACGCCGGCTGGAAGCGTGGGCTCAAGCAGTTCGTCTGGCGACTCACCCGGTTCTCAACGATGCGGTACGACCGGCTGCTCGCCGAGCTGGCGGAGATGAATGGCGAGCTGGCGCGGCGCCTCGTGGCGACCGAAGAGGAGCTCTCCCGTCTGCGCCGCCTGCTGGATGATTCCGATGGGGATCAGCGATGAGGGTCGCAGTCCTGCATCCCCAGACGGCGTTCACGCGAGGAGGCGCCGAGCTCCACACGGAGGCGCTGGTGCGCGCCCTCCGGGAGTCGGGACACGACGCCGAGCAGGTGACGATCGCGGGCAAGTGGTATCCGGCGACCGAGCTCGCCCATCAGATGGCCGTGTGGCGGAGCTTCGACATCTCCGAATCGAACGGTCTGAAGGTGGACGCGGTGATCGCCCTGAAGTTCCCCGCCTACCTCGCGGCCCACGAGCGGAAGATCGTGTGGCTGATCCATCAGCACCGCTCGGCCTACGAGCTATGGGACCATCCGGACTTCGCCGACCTCTCCCGGCAGGAGGAGGGTCCGATGATCCGCAGGTTGGTGTGGAACTCGGACCGGCTCGGGCTGGGTGAGGCCAAGCAGGTCTTCACGAATTCGAGGAACGTCGCGGAGCGCCTCTGGACATCGCTCCGGCTGAGGGGCGACGTGCTGTACCACCGGTCGCCGGCGACGGAGGCACTGCTCGCGCGCGATCCCGAGGAGTTGGGCGACTACCTGTTCTATCCCAGCCGGCTGGAGATCCTGAAGCGGCAGTCGCTCGCGATCGATGCGATGCGGCACGTGACGACGCCGGTGAAGCTCGTCCTCGTCGGACGGGGTCCCGACGAGCGCTCGCTCCAGGAGCGGGTCTCCGCGCACGGCCTCCAGGACCGGGTTCGGCTTGAGGTGGGTGTCTCGGATGAACGGCTGCACGAGCTGTACCGAGGGGCGCTTGGCGTCTACTTCGGGCCGTTCGACGAAGACTTCGGGTACGTCACGACCGAGGGGTTCGCCGCCGCACGGCCGGTCGTGACGCTCACGGACAGCGGGGGGCCGCTCGAGTTCGTCCGTGACGAGGAGTCGGGGCTCGTCGCGACGCCCCAGCCGAAGGCGATCGCCGCGGCGTTCGATCGGCTCTGGTCGGATCGAGAGGCGGCGCGTGCCTGGGGACTCGAGGGGCACCGCCTCGTCCGCGAGACGGTGCCGGAGTGGCCGGCGGTCGTCGCGCGGCTGCTCGGATGAACCCCACGATCCGCAGGCTCGCGGGAGGGGTGGCGCGGCGCGTCGGGTTGCGACCCCCGGCTGGATCGCGCCGCCGGCAGACCGCCCGCCGGACGAACGGCCGGCTGGCGTTCGTCGGTCCGATGCCGCCGGCATCCACCGGGATCGCGTCGGATGACCGGGCGGTGATGGACGGACTCCGACGCACCGGGTTCCTGCAGCGGCATCGAACCGACGTGATCTGGCCGGTGCGGTCCTCGCAGGACCGGAGGATCGCCGCCTACGACCTCGGGATCTTCCAGCTCGGGAACAACGCGAGGTTCCACGGGCAGATCTACCGGTTGGCGATCGCGTCGCCCGGACTGGTCGTCCTGCACGACCTCGCCG
>JAJNBA010000045.1 GCA_021155985.1 Actinomycetes bacterium | reverse complement strand
GGGGCGAGCCTTCTGCGAGGTCGTGGTCGAGCAGTCCGACGAGGCCACCCTCGCCCGGATGTGGGAGTCGGCCGACGCGATGCCCTCGCTCCCGGAGCTTGACGAGCCCCGCCTCTGGCTCGCCCGCACCGTCTAGCGACGTCGGGACGCGCGGGCCGGTCGGCTATCATCGCCGGCGATGTCCATCGGAGAGCTGATCTCGGCAGCGGTCGTCGACGAGCGGGTCTGGGACGCCTACCAGGAGACGGCGCCGGACGGCGTGTACCTCGTCGGTCAGCCCGGGCCGGCGCTCCCGTTCGTCGTGTTCCGGGCGTGGAAGGTGCCCACCGGGTTCGTCTCGGAGGAGGTCAGGCTCGTCGGACCCTCGGGCCGGACGCTCTACCGGTGGGGGCCGGAGGTTCGCCGGATGAGGGGGGCGATGGACCTCACGACGGAGGTCGACCGGATCGACGACGCGGTGGTGGACGAGACCGGCACGTACGTGGCTTCGTTCATCCTCGAAGGCGAGGTGCTCGGAGAGATCGAGTTCCCGGTCTACGTGCAGGCGGCGGCGCAGAAACTCCCGAAGGAGACCGAGGAGGGGCTCCGGAAGTCCGACGTGATCTGGGTCGGCACACGGGTGAACGGGAACAGGCGGATGGCGCCGGTGTGGTTCGCGTACAAGGAAGGGAAGGTCTATGTGCTGTCGAGCCGGGACGCCGACCTCCAAGAGCAACAGGTGCCCGGCGTCCCGGAAGCGCAGGAGCTGGTGGTGGTGACTCGGCGGAAGGGACGTGACACCTCGCTCGAGGAGTTCACGGCCGCGCAGCGATCGCTGGAGGGGCCCGAGTGGGAGAACGCGGCGAAGATGCTTGTGGATCGCCGCCGGAGCCGGGTCGGGCCACCCCAGGAGTCGCTCGCCCGCTGGCGCGGGAAGGTCGACATCGTGGAGCTCACGCCGAACGTCGGCACGCTCGAGAGCTCCGACTCCTAGCGGTTCATCGCTCGGCCCACCGCCGCCGCGATCGCCGCCAGCTGCTCACCCAGCTCCACCACCTCGTGCGGGAGGAGCGCCTGGGCGCCGTCCACCATCGCCTCCTCGGGGTTCGGGTGCACGTCGATCATCACGGCGTCGGCCCCGGCGGCCACGGCCGCCTTCGCCATCGCGGCCACGAGATGTCGCTTGCCCACGGCGTGTGACGGGTCGACGATCACGGGCAGGTGCGACTCGTACTGGGCGACGGCCATCCCCGCGAGATCGAGCGTGTTCCTCGTGGCCGGCTCGAAGGTGCGGATCCCGCGCTCGCACAGGATGATCTCCGAGTTCCCTCGCTGCGCGACGTACTCCGCAGCCTGCAGCCACTCGTCGATCGTCATCGCCAGCCCTCGCTTCAACATGACCGGCTTCTTGGCCAGACCGACCTCTTTCAGGAGCTCGAAGTTCTGAGCGTTCCGCGTCCCGATCCGGATGCAATCCGCGACCTCGGCCACGCCCTCGACCTGGTTCAGATCGACGACCTCGACGATGAACGGGAGACCGGTCTGCCGCCGGACCTCCTCCAGGATCGCCAGCCCCTCCTCGCCGAGGCCCTGGAAGGAGTACGGCGACGTCCTCGGCTTGTACACATCGCCGCGGACGATCGTGGCGCCCGCCGCCCGTGACGCTTCCACGGCGGCCACCGTCTGCTCCATGCTCTCCACGGCGCACGGCCCCGCGATCAGCGTGAACGTGTCCCGACCGACGGGCGTGGTCCCCACCTTGACCGTGGTGGTCTCGGGATGGAGGTCGCGCGCGACCATCTTGTAGGGCTTGCCGATCCGGATGACATGATCGACGCCCTGCATCTGCTTCCAGTCGATCGCTTGGAATCGGTCGGTGTCGCCGACGAGCCCGACGATCGTGTGGACGGCACCGCGCGAGACGAACGCTTCGCCACCCGCCCCGCGCACGCGTTCGGAGACGGCCTCGATGTCCGACTCCGTCGCGTCCTGCTTCATCACGACGACCATCTATGACCTCCTCGGCCGCGACCACGGCCGTGATCTCCTTGGCCCGACAGCCCCAGACACGCAACGACCCCGGGTCTTCGGCCCGGGGTCCCTGTCGCTTCGGCTGCAGGTGACTACTCCGGGCAGCGCCCGAAGGAGAAGTACCAGTCGCCGAAGCACCGCTGCAGCATCAGGCGCTCATGGTGACCGGCGGGCGCCTCCCGTGTCAACCGGCGCGCGTTCCCCCTGCCGAGACTAGGATGCAGCCGATGTCGCTCACGGTCCTGGACCACCCGCTCGCGCACGACCTGCTGTCGCGACTGCGCGAACGAGGGACGGGACCCGCCGAGTTCCGGACGCTGACGCGGCGGCTGGGGTGGCTCCTCGTGATCGACGCGACCCGCGATCTCCTGACCGAGAAGGTGACGGTCGACACCCCGATCGAGGAGACGAAGGCAGCGCGCCTCGCGGAGCCGCTCGTTGCGATCCCCGTGCTCCGTGCCGGCCTGGGGCTCCTCGACGCGGTCACGGACCTGTATCCGGACACGATCGTCGGCTACCTCGGACTGGAGCGCGACGAGGAGACCCTCGAGCCGCGCGACTACTACGCCAAGCTCCCCAGGATGGAAGGCCATCGAGCCCTCGTGCTCGACCCGATGCTCGCCACCGGCGGGTCCGGCAGCGCGGCGATCGCGCACATCAAGGCGCACGCGACCCCCACGTCGATCTCGTTCGTCTGCATCGTCGCGGCCCCCGAGGGGGTCGCGCGGCTCGAAGCCGATCACCCCGAGGTACCGATCGTCGCTGGCGCGCTCGATCGGCAGCTGAACGACGTCGGGTTCATCGTGCCCGGCCTCGGGGACTTCGGCGACCGGCTGCACGGCACCGACTGAGCCACGGGCTCAGCCGCCGCCCGCTCCCTCGTATGCGCGACCGGCCGCAGCCGGCGGGCGAACTCTCCCGACGAACCCGGCGATCGCCACGATCGTCACGACGTAGGGGATCATGTTGATGAACTGGTCAGGCAAGGCCGAGATGACCGGTGCGTCGTCGAGTCGCAGCGGGATCGCGAGCGCGAAGCCGAACAGGAAAGCCACCACCATCAGCCGTCTCGGATCCCAGTTCGAGAGGATCAGAGCAGCGAGCGAGATGAAACCGAGCCCGAGCGTCTGTCCCTCCCGCCAGTTGCCGACGACCTCGACGGAGAGGAACCCGCCCGCCAACCCGGCGAGCGCCCCCGACAGCAGGACCCCCTGCCATCGGAGAGGCGCGACCGCTACCCCGAGGGACCGCGTGGCCTCGGGGTTCTCCCCGGCCGAGCGGAGCCGGAGCCCCCACCGGGTCCGGTAGAGGACGTAGGTCACCGGGAAGACCAGCAGGGCAGCGAAGATCACCACGGGCGACAGGTTCTGGAACGCCACTCCGAGCCCACCCGGGATATCGGACAGCAACGGGATGTCGAACCGTGACAGATGCGGCCCCCCGGGATCGGATTGCGTGGCTTGTTCGAAGAAGACGTAGGACAGGAACCGGGCAAGCCCGACCGCGACCAGGTTGATCACGACGCCGGACACGATGTGGTCGACCCGGAAGTTGATCGTGGCCACCGCGTGCACCGAGGCGAAGAGCGCGCCGCACAGCGCGCCGATGAGGAGGCCCAGCACCACACCGCCGGGGCCGAGCTCGAGCCCGTCCGATGCAGGACCGGCGAACAGAGCAACGCCCGCCGCGCCCGAGACGGTCCCCACGACCATCAGTCCCTCCAGGCCGATGTTCACGATCCCCGATCGTTCGCTGAACAGACCCCCCAGGCCCGTCAGATACACGATCGTGAAGTAGATGAAGGCGATCCGGATCGCGGCGCCGATGTCCTGAAGATCCATCAACCCTCCTCGAGGGCGAGGTCGCTCGGGGCCGCGGTGTCGCGGAGCCCCACCTCGGCGCCGGCTCGTTGCAGCTCGCGCCGCGCGAGACGCCGTTTCGCGATCTGGTACACGACCACGACGCAGAAGATCAGGATCCCTTGCAGGATGATCACGAACTCCCGGGGGACGTCGGTCTCGATCTGGAGCGCCGTCTCACCCCTCGAGAGGAACGCCCACAGGATCGCGGCGAACACGATCCCGATCGGGTTGTTCTGTCCGAGGAACGCGACGGCGATCCCGGTGAAGCCGAGCTGCGCCTCGTAGTTCTGGACGAGCGCCCCACGCTCCGCCAGGACCTGCTGCATCCCGACCAAGCCGGCCAGGGCCCCGGAGATGAGGAACAGCTTGATCTGCACCGAGCCGATCGAGATGCCGCCGGCGCGTGCGGATCCGGCCGATGATCCAACGGCGCGAGCTTCATAGCCAAGGCGCATCCGTTTGATGAGGAACCAGACGAAGACACTGGCGACGATCGCGATCGGGAACAGCCATGAGAGGTGCGCGGAGCTCTCGACGCCGAACAGATGCCCGAGGTCCGGGACGAGAGCGCTCGATTCGAAGATGTCGGTCCGCAGATCGACGTTCTGGCCTGGGGGGGCTTTCGTGAACCGAAGCGGCCCGTCCAGCGCGAACTTCACGATGCTGATGGCGATCTGGTTCATCATGATCGTCGTCACGACCTCGTGCGCGCCGGTGGTGACTTTGAGGATGCCCGGCACGGCGGCGTAGACCATGCCGCCGATGCAGGCGAAGACGAGCACGACGATCATGTGCGTGAGCCCAGGGAGGAAATCGAAGGCCAGCGCCGCCCAGGACGCCGTCACCATCCCCACCAGGAATTGGCCCTCGACCCCGATGTTGAACAACCCGCCCTTGAAGCAGACCGAGACGGCCAGTGCCGCGAAGATCAGAGGCGTCGCGATCGACAGGATGTTCCCGAGGCTCGTCGCGTCCCGGAAGCCGAAGCTGAGCATCGCCCCGTAGACGGTGAGCGGATTCTCGCCGTACAGGATGATGATCAGCGACCCGACGGCAACCGCGATCGCGAACGCGAACAGGAGCGCGAGCCCCTGGCCGACGAACGCATCGAGCCATGGTGGCCTGGAGCGGCTCGGCAACGAGGTCGCGGCCGCGGACATCAGCTCGCCTCCGCCGTCTCGGTGGCGCCGAGCATGCCGATGCCGAGTTCCTCGGGTAGCGCATCGGGCGGGTACTCCCCGGTGATCCGGCCTTCGTAGATCGTCAGGATGCGATCGGACAGCGCATAGATCTCGTCGAGCTCGGCGGAGATCAGCAGCACCCCCCGCCCCTCTTCCTTCTGATGGAGGATCTGGCGCCACACGAACTCGATCGCCCCCACGTCGAGACCGCGCGTCGGCTGCGAGGCGATCAGCAGCTTCGGGCTGGTATCCAACTCACGGGCCAAGACGAGCTTCTGCTGGTTCCCACCCGAGAGCGTGCTCGCGTTCACGTTGATCGATCGAGCGCGAACGTCGAACGCCTTCACGAGCTTGCGGGCCATGTCCTTGATCTTCTGGATGAAGAGGAACCCGGTCCGGCCGGAGAACGGTCGGTCGTCTGCACGGCCCAGGAGACTGTTCTCCCAGAGCGTCATGTTGAGGACGAGCCCCTGCTCCTGCCGGTCCTCCGGGATGTACGCGACCCCGGCGTTCCGGATCTCGGCCACGGACCACCCGGCGATGTCGTGGCCGGCGAGCCGGATCGTGCCGGCGGCCGGCTGACGCAGTCCGATCAGCGCCTCCGCGAGCTCGCGCTGCCCGTTCCCCTCGACCCCCGCGATCCCCAAGATCTCGCGCGCGCGGACCTGCAGCGAGATGCCGTTCAGCTTCCCCTCCCCCAGCAGCCCGTCCACTTCGAGCACCCTCTCGCCGATCTCGACCTCGGGCTTGTCCAGACGGAACAGCACAGGGCGCCCGACCATCATCTCGGCGAGCTTCGCCTTGGACGTCTCGGCCGGGCGCGTCTCGCCGACGATCTGCCCACGCCGGAGCACGGTGATGCGATCGGCGATCTCGAGGACTTCGTCGAGCTTGTGGCTGATGAAGACGATGGCCTTCCCGTCGTCGCGCAGCCGACGCAGGTTCTCGAAGAGATCCCTCGCCTCGAGCGGTGTCAGGACGGCCGTCGGCTCGTCCAGGATCAACAGATCGACGCCTCGGTAGAGCGCCTTGAGGATCTCGACCCGCTGCTCCTCTCCGACCGACAGATCTTCGACGATCGCGCTCGGGAGGACGTGGAAGCCGTACGTCTTCGCGAGCGCCGCGACCTTCTCGTGTGCGGCGTCCATGTCCAGGACCGACCCACCCTCGTCGCCGAGGATCACGTTCTCCGTCACGGTGAACGGATCGACGAGGACGAAGTGCTGGTGGACCATCCCGATCCCGTGCTGGATCGCCACCCGTGGTGAGGAGATCTTCACGTCCTCGCCGTTCACCATGATGCGCCCCTCGTCCGCCGGGTACATCCCGTACAGGACCCGCATCAATGTGGACTTGCCCGCCCCGTTCTCTCCGATCAGAGCGTGGACCTCCCCCGCGCGCACCTCCAACGAGACGTCGTCGTTCGCCACGACGCCGGGGAATCGCTTCGTGATGTGCTCCATCACGACGAAAGGCGGGGCGCTCGCGCGCCCCGCCTCTCGTTGATCGCTCATCGGGATCTCACGATCTCCGAACCTAGGGAGCTTCGGGAACGGTGATGTCGCCGTCGATGATCTGCTGCTTCAGGTCGTCGAGCAGGGTGGTGATGTCGTCGGTCATCAGCTCCGTGTTGCTCTTCGAATAGTCGACGCCGCCCTCGGCCATCCCGAAGACCTGGCCGCCAGCCTCCAGGCTTCCGTCGCCGGTCTGCTCGATGGCGTCATGGACCGCGGTGTCCACCCGCTTCAGCATCGACGTCATGATGTGCGGCTGCTGCTCCGCACTGACCAGGAGGTACTGATCGGAGTCGACCCCGATCGCCAGCGCGTCCGCGGCGACCGCCGCGTTGAACAATCCGGCTCCCGATGCACCGGCGGCGTGATAGATGATGCACGCGCCGTCGTCGTACATGCCCGTCGACAACGCCTCGCCTCTCACCGCGTCGTTGAAGGCGGTCACGTCGTCACCGATGTACTCGACGAGGACCTCGATCCCGTCGTCGACGTGGGCGACGCCTGCCTCGAAGCCGGCCTGGAACTTCTCGATCAGCGGACCGGTCTGCCCGCCGAGGAAGCCGACCGTGTCGCAACCGTCCTCAGCCGCCTTGGTCGCCGCCGCAGCGCCCACCAGGAACGAGCCCTCGTGCTCCTTGAAGGTCAGGTCCGTCACGTTCGTGAGGCCGTCGTTCGTGAGGCCGCATGCGGTCCCGCAGGTCGCGTAGCCATCGATGATCGCGAACTGCGTGTCGGGATAGTCGCCCGCGTTCTCGTTGATGCCGGGTGAGAACGCGAAGCCCACGCCGATCACGAGGTCGTTCCCGTCGTCGGCCAGCGCGAGCACGTTCTCGTCACGGTTCGAGCCCGTCGCATCCGGCTCGAGGGAGGCCGCGTTCTCCTCGCAGACGAGCCCCTCGTCGATGGCAGCTTGGAGTCCGGCGTTCGCGGCGTCGTTGAAGGACTTGTCCCCGATCCCACCGATGTCGTAGGCGATGCCGACGTTCAGGTCGGCGTTGCATTCCGGTGTGTCACCGTCGCCGTCGCCGCCCGGCGGCGGCGCGTCGTCGCCACACGCTGCCGTGACGAGCGCGAGCACGGCCAGCGGCACGACGAGCGTTCGAAGCCATTTCGGCATGCTTCCCCCTTTGGGTTTCAACCGGGCCGAACGGCCCGACCGCACCGGATTCTCCGGGCGGAGCGGGGGTCCGTCAAACGCCATCCGACGGAGGCCCCGTGGGAGACTACGGACCGGGAGGTACCGGGGGATGTCAAACGACGAGGACCTGTTCCGGGAGCTCCGCGCCCGCCTCGCCGCCTCGCCGTTCCACACCTGGGCCGGGATGGAGGTCGTGAGCGCTGCTCGCGGGGCGGTCACGGTCGCGATTGAGCTCGAGGAGCGTCATGCGAACCTTCAGGGCTTCGTCCACGGTGGCATGTTGGCGATCCTTGCGGATACGGCGTGCGGGCTGTCGATCCGCTCGGCGATGGAGCCCGGACGTCTCCACGTCACCGCCGACCTCGATATCCACTTCCTCGCGCCTGCGAAGCCGGGGAGGGTCCTCGGTCGGGGGATCGCCGTGAAGGTGGGTCGTTCCCTGGCGTTCGCGGAGGCCTCGATCGAGGACGACGGGGGGACGCTGCTCGCGAAGGCCCAGACCCGGTTCTCGGTCCGCGGGACCGAGTCCTAGTACGCGACGTCGATCTTCGCCATCGCCTCGGGCAGCTGCGCCAAGGCTCCCTGCAGGCCGAGGATCAGACCCATGTTGCCGGCGATCTTGAGCTTGCCCGTCATGAACGCGGTGACGGGCGAGAGCTCTCCGCGGGCCAGCCCTGCCGCCGAGTCGTAGCTCTGCGTGATCGTGGCGTCCTCACCCTCGATATCTCCCACGCCGAGGTCGATGCGGCCGTCCTCGATCGTGATCCAGTAGTGCGTGTCGCCGTCGCCGCCGGTGATGACCTGCTGGATCGTCGCGTGCTGGCCCGCGGCCGCCTGGCGGAACTCCTCGCTCTCGTTGAGCTCTGCTTTGAGCGCCTGCGCCCATTCGTCTGACAGGAACTTCACGGACACGATGACCCCCTCGGATGTCGATGACCGGAGTGGATGATGCGGTGGAGGTCCCGGGAGTATAGGAGCGCCTCACTCGAAGAAGAGCGGATCGGTGAGATGCAGCACGTCGTTCAGGAAGCGGACGGTCCGCGTCTCGCCGTCGATGTCGACGCTGTTCAGGCTCGTGTTCTCCGGGAGGAAGAACATCTCCTGCCGCAGCCCGAGGAGGTCGCCGACATAGGCGTTGATCACGCCTCCGTGTGCGAAGACCAGTACGTTCGCGTCGGGGTGTCCGTCGACGATCGCGTCGACCGCGGTTCGCACCCGGGTGCGGAACCCGTCCCCACCCTCCGCACCCGGCGCACGATGCCAGATCGCTCGTTGGTTCCGGATGTGCTGCACGACATCGGGATCGGAGCCGATGATCTCCTCGAACGGCTTGCCCTCCCATCCACCGATATGCGCCTCGACGAGCTCGTCGTCGACCTTGACGTCGGTTCCTGCAAGCCGCGCGAACACCTCGGCGGTCTCGTTCGCGCGTCGGAGCGGCGAGGAGTAGACGACGAACGGCTCGAGATCCATCACGAGGAGCCGGCCGGCGAGCAGGGCAGCCTGCTCCGCACCGCGCTCCGACAGCGGTGGGTCCCATTGCTCGCCGCGGGCGCTCGGCCATCGCTCGCCCTGCCAGCCGAAATCGGACTGACCGTGCCGGATCAGGTACAGGACGCGGTCGGTCACGCGGGCGCGGAGAGCTTCGTCGAACGGCCCGGCGGGGCCGGTGGATGGGTCGCTCGCCAGTGATCGGCATACCCCTCGATGTCCTCACGTATCCAGATCCGGCCCGACGCGAGCGTGGTGAGCGGCTCCGGGAACGACCCACGGTCGATGTAGGTGATGACCCGGCGCTTGTCCCAGCCCATGATCTCGGCGGCCTCCGCGACGCCGACCACCGCCGGGATCACCTCGATCATCAGATCCACGTCGTCGCCCGTGACCTTCCGAAGCTCCTCGAGACAGCCGGCTCGGCTCGTCGCGGTGACCTCGATGTACGCGGAGACGTCGAGGATGTGGGCGAACCATCTCCCTCCGGTCTCCCACATGCGGGCCCGGGCAGGTTCGCCAACCGCCATCCCGGGATGCTAGCGCGCCGTTCGACGACGTCGCCGGTCCGTCTACCACCCGCAGCAGGGCAGGAGGTAGCCGCACGACCGGCAGCGGTAGTGCGCGTGCTCGGGCTCCATCGGTGTCCCGCAGGCGTCGCACGGCAGCCGTTTCGACTCCGAGGGAGAGAGACAGCGATCGGCCTCGGCCGGAGCGTCCATGATCGCCACGATAGACCCCCCGGCCGACGTCACTCTGGAGGCGGAGGCCGATACGCGCCGATCCGGCGCAACTCTTTCCGCCAGCACTCCGTGTGCCAGTGGCGGCGCTCGTCGGGCGCGTCGACCGGGATGACCACGAGGTGCCAGATGCCCGCCCGCACGACGTGGTCGCATCCCGGGCACCGATACTCCTTCTCGCCGCCGACATGCCGGACGTCGTGGCCGGGCAGCTCCGCCCACCGGGCGGCGGCCGACCGCGGCCGCGGAGCCTCCTGCGGCTGGAAGAACTCGGGATCGCGGCGGTTCTTCCTCGGCATCAGCCGTGGTCTCGGATGAACGACGCGGCCTGCGGGGCCAGGGATGCACCGACCTCGTGAGGATCGCGCTTCCGGCCACGGACCTCGAACGAATGCCCCCCGCCATCGAACGGGACGAGCGTGGCGAGAGCACCCAGCTTCTCTACCACGCTCCGGAGGAGCTCGGGTGAGGCGAACGGGTCCGAGGTTCCTTGGAGGAAGAGCATCGGGGCCTCGATCCGGTACAGGTGCTCGTCCCGGATCCGCTCCGGCTTGCCCGGCGGGTGCAGGGGATACCCGAGGAAGACCAGGCCGGCCGGGTCGATGTCGCCCTCGGCCGCGGCCATCGATGCGATCCGGCCGCCGAGTGACTTGCCGCTCGCCCAGACCGGGTCGCCGGCGGCCCGATCGGACGCGGCCTCGAACGCGGCGCGCCAGGCGTCACGAAGGACGCCCTCGGTGTCCGGCGAGCGCCTGCCGCTCTCCACATAGGGGAAGTTGAAGCGGAGAGCGGCGATCCCTTCCTCGAAGCACGCGCGGGCGAACCCCACCAGGAAGGGGTGGTCCATCCCGGCGCCGGCGCCGTGAGCGACCACGATCGTCGCGAACGGCGACCGCGGGCGTGCGTACGCCGCCGTGATCGGGCCCTTCACGGTCTCGAGACGGAGCGACTCCTCAGGAGCGGTCATCGCGTGCCATGATGCACGCGATGGCCGGCACCCTCCACCTGGGCACTTCAGGCTTCTCGTTCGACGGCTGGAAGCACGGCGTCTTCTATCCGGAGGGCCTCAAGAACCGCGAGATGCTGACCTACTACTCCCAGCAGCTGTCGTCCGTCGAGATCAACTACACGTTCCGCCGGTTCCCCACCGAGAAATCGCTCACGACGTGGCGCGAGCAGGCCGCGGAGGGGTTCACGTTCACCCTGAAGGCGAACCAGCGCATCACCCACTTCAAGCGCCTCGCCGACACCGACGAGGACGTCCGCACCTTCCTGGAGCTCGCGAAGCTCCTCGGCGACAAGCTCGGTTGTGTCCTGTTCCAATGCCCGCCCTCGCTGCACTACGATCGCGCCCTGATCGAGGCCTTCGTCGGCTACCTCCCCCCGAGCGGGCGGTTCGCGATGGAATTCCGCCATCCCTCGTGGATCGAAGCCAAAGACCTGTTGCTGTCCCAAGGGGTCGCGTGGTGCGTCGCCGAGACCGACGAGAAGGACCCGGGGCCCGACGACCTCTCCTGGGAGCCGGTCGGCTACCTGCGCCTGCGCAAGACCGAGTACCCGGACGAGGAGCTCCGGGAGTGGGCAGATCGGATCGCTCCCGCGCTCGACGCGGGCGCCGACGTCTTCTGCTACTTCAAGCACGAGGAGGACGGCGCGGGCCCGAAGATGGCGAAGCGGTTGCGCGAGACGTTGGAGGATCGGGCTCCGGATCGCGCGTCTGCCTGACCCATCCGCGTTCGGCCGATGTCCGGAGTCCTCGCGGAACCCGTCGAACGGCGTCAGGACTCCAGCCGACGGCGCAGCGCCTTCTCGAGCGTGTCGAGATCGTCCGAGAGCTTGGGACCGAGCGTGTCCCGTACGTAGAACGAGTCGATGACCCTTCCCTCATAGGTCGCCACCTTCGCGAGGTGCACGTCGATGCCGAGCTCCGCGAAGGTCCTGGTGATGTCGTACAGGAGACCGAGCCGGTCGGGGGCGCCGACCTCGATCACGGTCGAGAAATCGGAGGCCTCGTTGTCCACGGTGACCGTGACGGGTGTCGGCACCCTGGGCGCCGGGTACCAGCGCCGCTTCTCGTCCACCCTCCGTTCGAGCGAGATCGAACCGTCGACCGCCCGACGGAGCATCCCGCGGAATTCGCGCCAGCGGCGCTCGGGCACCTCAGGCTCCCACACCCCTACCACCTCGAAGAGATCGGCGGCGACCCCGTCGTCGGTGGTGAACACGTTGGCTGTGAGGATCGACATGCCCGCGAGCGCGAGGGACCCCGCGATCCACGACAGGAGACCCGCGCGATCCCTGGCGACGACGAGCACCTCGTAGGTGCCGGGTCGCGTCCCGTCGAAGTGGACCGCTCGCACGTCCTTCGCGCCTACGGGCGGAGCGATCGTCGCGTGGTGCCGAGCGATCCGATCCAGGTCGGCCGCGAGGAGGTAGGCCCGCGGCATCCGCCGGAGGAAGCGCTCGACCTCCTCCTCCGGCTCGTCCTCGAGGATGCCTCGGATCCGGTCGATCCTGTCGGCGAGCTGTTCCGCGATCTCGGTCCCCATCTCACCGCGCTCCAGGACGTGCTCGACCTTCGCAACGAGCTCGTGGATGAGCGTCCGCCTCCATGACGTCCACGCGGCGGGACCGGTCGCCTCGGCATCGGCCTTCGCCAGCAGATAGAGCGCGGCGAGGCGATCGGGGGACCTCACCACCGCAGCGACGTCGAGCACGAGGTTCTCGTCGGACAGATCCCGGCGGGTCGCGGTGTCCGGCACGAGCAGGTGCCGTTCGACCAGGAAGCGGACGAGGTCGCGGGCCGGGGGCTCGACCCCCATCCGGTCGAGGATCGATGCGACGACCGCCGCGCCGACCGGCACGTGCCCACCCTCCCCGTTCTTGCCGATGTCGTGCAGGAGTGCCCCGAGGAGCAGCGGATCGTGGTCGGAGACCTGCCCGACGGCCTCGGCCTGTACCGGATCGTCGCTTGCCCCCTCGCCGGCAAGGAGCCGGCCCATCGCGCGGAGCGACCCCGTGAGATGGGCGTCCACGGTGAGGTGGTGGTACGGATCACGCTGCGGACGACAACGCACGTCGGCCCATCCCGGGAGGAACGCGGCGAGGATCCCCAGGCGGTCGAGGGCCTCGAGCGACGCCGCGCCTCTGTCCCCCGCCCGGAGCAGTCGCGAGAAGGCGGCTCGCACGTCCGCGTCCCAGACAACCTCGTCGTGGATGCCGAGGTCATCGACCGAATCCAGCAGGGCCGCCGACGGCTCCCGTCCGGCCTCCGCCTCCGCGGCCAGGGCCTCGAGCACACCGGCCGGGGTCGTCGGCGGGGTGATCGGGGACGCTTCCACCTCGCGGAGCCGTTCGATCGCGGCACGGAACACGAACTCGACCTCCCGCGCGTGCTCGAAGAGGGCCCGCATCAAGCCGTCGATCGCGATGAGCCGCGGCTCGTCCTCGAACCCCATCACCCGCGCGATCGCGGGTTGATGATCGAGGACCAGCCGCTCCCCCCGCTTCCCGGTCTCGAGGTGGAGGGCGCTCCGCGCACGGACGAGGAACTCCTCCGCAGCCGCGAGCGCCTCGCGCTCACGGCCGCGGAGCAGCCCGGCCTCCTCCAGTGGCATCCCGACCGCCGACTCGAGCAACCAGATGGAGTAGAGGTCGCGCCAGCCGCCCGCACCCTCCTTGAGATCGGGCTCGAGCAGGTGCGCGGTCGAGCCGAACCGCTCGGCGCGGCGTGCGGCGTCGTCGCGGAGCGCCTTGGCGAAGGCGCGCGGGTCTCGCCGAGCCCACCCTTCGATCCTCGCGGCGACGTCCGACACGAGGTTCCCGTCACCCGCGAGGAGACGGATGTCCAACATCGCGGCGCCCACGTCCAGCCGGCCGGCGGCCGCCTCGCACTCCTGAGGTGTGCGCACCGCATGACCCACCTCGAGTCCGCCGTTCCAGAGCGGATACAGCAGGGCGTCGGCGAGCCGCGCCACCACGTCCGGATCGGAACCACCGTGGAGGACGAGCAGGTCGATGTCGGACCGAGGAAGGAGCAGCCCTCGCCCGTACCCCCCCACCGCGGCGATCGCCGTCCCGGATGGCGCGCCGGCGCCCTCGAACAGCGTGACGATCGCCGCGTCCACACGCTCCGCGCGCCGGCGCGCCGCCCATACCCCGTGGTGCCCGGGCGAGTACGCCCGCTCCAGCGACAGCATCTCGGCCCGGAGTCTTCCGACGGCGTCGGGCGCTGCGCCCATGGTGGTGCTAGAGGGCGTCAGGGCCCATCTCGCCCGTGCGGATACGGACGAGCTGCTCCACCTCGGTGACCCAGAGCTTGCCGTCCCCGATCTTCCCGGTCCGAGCGGCCTTCACGATCGCGTCGACGACACCCTGCGCATCGGTGTCGTCCACGACGACCTCGACGCGAACCTTCGGGACGAAGTCGACCTGATATTCCGCCCCTCGGTACACCTCGGTATGGCCGCGTTGGCGCCCGAACCCCTCGACGTCGGTGGTCGTCAGCCCGTTCACCCCGATCTCACGAAGAGCGTCCTTCACCTCGTCCAGTCGGTGGGGCTTCACGATCGCGGTGACGAGCTTCATGCGCCGCATCCTAGTCGGCGCCGATCCGCTTCTCGTAGAAGAGCCACGACCGTCCCTGTGTCATCCCGACATCCTCATAGAGGCGCGTTGCCCCGGAGGCGTTCGCGCCGTCCACGTTGAGCTTGACGATCGCGTGGCCCCGCGCGGCCAGCTCGGCGAAGGTCCTCCGCAGGAGTGCCCGGCCGATCCCGGCCCCGCGATGGGGCTCGAGAACACCAAGCTCGGCCACCCACGCCTGCTCGTCGATCGCCGTCGTGAGCGCGCCGACCAGCTCCCCTCGCCGCTCGGCCACGAACAGGAGCGAGAGCTCCTTCGAGGGTGCCCTGAGGTTCGCCTCCTCCCACGCGTCGTAGGCCATCGGCTCGGAGCCGAAGTGACCCTCGAACGATGCTTCGAGGACACGATGGAGGGACGGACCGTCGCCGTCCCGGAACGGACGGATCGTCACGCCGTCGGGTGGCCGGCCGGCGCTCTGGGCGACGCCGAGGCGACGCTCCATGTGCCAGAACGTGCGGACGTGGCGATACCCCAGCCGCTCCAGGAACGCGCGGCCGTCTCCGGACGGCGACACGATGGGGCGGAGGAGCGTCGAGGCCCCCGTCTCACGGAGGGAGCGGCGAGCCCGAGCCTCCGCCCATCCCACGAACCACGTGCCGAGCTTCTCGCCGCGGTGGTCGGGGTGTACGTTGATCCACGCCTCGACCGAGGATGCCGGGTCGATCCCCCAGCACGTGGCGCACGCAGCCAGCGAGCCATCCTGCGCGAAGGCGAGCATCGTGTCCTCCTCGGCACGGAAGAGCGGATTCGCCCAGTCGTCCTCGAGGTGCCCGCGGACCGGCTCGACCATGCCCTCGTCGGCGCGATCGACCGCCTGCGCGAGGCCGGCCATGCGATCGATGTCGTCTCTGGTCGCCGTCCGGACCGTGGATCCGTCCGGCGGGAGGATCACTCCCCGACGGCCTTCTTGCGGGCCGCCGGCTTCTTCGCGGCCGGCTTCTTCGCGGCCGGCTTCTTCGCCGCGGTCTTCTTCCGGGCCGGGGCCTTCTTCTTGGCGGCGGGCTCCGCCTTGGCCTCCTTCTTGGCCGCGGCGACCGAGGCCTTCAACGCCTCCATCAGGTCGACGACCTTGGCGGTGGGCTCGGCCTCGACGACCTCGATCTCCTCGCCGTTGATCTTCGCCTCGACGATGCGGAGCATGGCCTCTCGATACTCGTCCTTGAACTCGCCCGGATCCCAGTCGGCCGAGAGGTTGTCGATCAGCGTCTGGGCCATGTCCAGCTCGTTGGGACGAACCTTCATCGAGACGTCGACCCCGCCGAAGTCCGCCTCGCGGATCTCGTCGGGCCAGTACATCGTCTCGAGGATGAAGGCGTCGTCGCGGAAGCGCAGGGCGGCGAGGTGCTCCTTGTCGCGGAAGCTCACCTTCGCCACGCCCACCTTTCCCGAGCGATTGAGTGCCTCCCGCAGCAGCGCGTACGCCTTCGCGCCGGTCTCCTCTGGCACCAGGTAGTAGGACTTCTTGTACAGCATCGGATCGATCTCCTCGAGATCGACGAACTGCTGGATGTCGATGGCCCGAGAGGACTCGACGGGGATCGCCTCGAAGTCGTCGTCCGTCAGGATCACGTAGCGATCCTTCTCGTACTCGTACCCCTTGACGATGTGCTCGTAGCCGACCTCCTCCCCGTCGACGGAGCACACGCGCTTCATCCGGATCCGTCCGCCGTCGTCGTCGTGGAGCTGGTTGAAGCGGAGGGTCTTCTCTTCGGTGGCGGGGTAGACGCTCACGGGGATCGTCACCAGGCCGAAGGAGATCGCTCCCTTCCACATCGCTCGAGGCATGTCGTCCTCCCGTCGTCGTCGGTAGTCACAAGCACGGATCGCGTGATCCCGGGCGAACCCGGGACCGTTCCATCCTAGTCGGGCTCGGGGACAGCGCCGGCCGCCTGCACGGCCCGGCCGGCCCGCTCGACCACAGGGGATACCGTCCTCGGGCGTAGCATCGAGCGATGCCGCCCCGTCGACGGACCACGTCATCCGGTCCCGCGTTCACGCTCGACCTCCCCAAGGCACTCGAGGCGCGGAAAGACGGTGACGCGTGGTGGGTCGAGGTGGACGGACGTGATCTCCGCCTCTCGAACCTGAACAAGGTCTTCTGGCCCGACGAGGGCTACACGAAGGGCGACCTGCTCGCCTACTACTGGAACATCGCGGACCTGATCGGACCGCACCTCGGAGGCCGGCCCCTGACGATGAAGCGGATGCCCGATGGCGCGGACGGGCCCCAGGTCGACGACACCGCGACGCTGCTGTACGTCGCGAACCTCGGCTGCATCGAGATGCATCCGCTGCACTCCCGCTGCGAGGACGTCGCGCATCCCGACTACCTGTTCTTCGATCTCGATCCGTTCGAGCCGTACACGTACGAAGACGTCTTAGCCGTCGCTCGTCACATAAAGGTCGTCCTCGACCAGCTGGGGCTGACCGCGTATCCCAAGACGTCGGGCGCCACCGGACTCCAGATCTACCTGCCCGTGGAGCGGGGGACCTACACGTACGGGCAGGTACGGGCGTTCGTGGGCGCCTGCGGCCGGATGATCACGAAGGCCGACCCCGACCGTGTCACGATGGCGTGGAAGATCGCGGACCGCACCGGGAAGGTCTTCATCGACCACAACATGAACCGACAGGGCGCCAACATCGCCGCCGCGTACTCGCTCCGCCCGGAGCCCCGCGCGCCCGTCTCGACGCCGCTCACGTGGGACGAGGTGTTCGAGGGCGGCTTCGAACCCCAGGACTTCCGGATCGACAACGTCTGGGACCGGTTCGCCGAGCGGGGCGACCTCTTCGCGGGCGTGCGCACGGAGGCGATGGACCTGTCGACCGCGTTCGACGCGCTCGACGTGCGAGCCGAGGACGACGGCCCCGGCTTCTCGTCGGCTCTCCCGAGGACGGCGGCTCCTTCCGTCGTCCGGAAGACCTCCGAGGAGATCGTGGAGGAGTCGAAGGACCCGAACCTGTACGAGTACGTGCGTCGGCGCGACTTCGGCGAGGCAGGCACCACAGAGCCCGCACCCGGAGAGGTGGCCGGGACCGGCAACTCCTTCGTGATCCACAAGCATCGCGCGACCCGGCTCCACTACGACGTCCGGCTCGAGCGCGACGGCGGCCTCCCCTCATGGGCGGTCCCCCGCGGCCTGCCGACCACCAAGGGCGACAAGCGACTCGCCGTCGAGACCGAGGTGCATCCGCTCGAGTACGGAGCGTTCGAAGGGACGATCCCCGAGGGACACTACGGCGCGGGTGAGGTTCGGATCTTCGACGATGGGTGGTACGAGCCGATCGAGTGGACCGATTCGAAGGTGAGCTTCCGTCTCCACGGCCGTCGTTACCCGGGGTTGGAGTTCCACTTCGTCAAGACGAGGACCGATTGGCTCGCGTTCCTGGCCTCCGCGCAGGACGCTCCACGGATCGCGACACCGCCACCGTTCCAGCCGATGCTCGCCGAGAGCGGCGGCGAACCATTCGACGATCCGCGATGGCGCTTCGAGCCGAAGCTCGACGGCATCCGTGCCCTCGCCGAGATGGAGACGGGCGGCACGGTCTTCCGGACCCGCCGGGGTCGAGACGTCACGTTCCAGTACCCCGACATCCACATGATCCACGAGCTCGTCGACCAGGTGAACGCTGTGCTCGACGGGGAGATCGTGGCGGTGGAGGACGGAGGCCGGACGTCCTTCGAACGTCTCCAGCAGCGGATGAACCTCCAGAACGAGCGCGAGATCAAGCGAGTGGCGAAGCAGATCCCCGTCTCCTTCGTCGTGTTCGACCTCCTCTGGCTGGACGGGCACGACGTCACCGACCTGGCCCTGGAGGAGCGACGGGAGCTCCTCGACCTGATCGTCGAGGAGGATCACCGGCTGCAGCTCATGAGCTACGAGGAAGGCGACGGCATGGCGTTCGTGGACGGGGCGCGCGCGCTCGGCCTCGAGGGCGTGGTGGCCAAACGGATGGGGTCGAAGTACCTCACGGGCAGGCGCTCGCCCGACTGGAAGAAGATCAAGCTCATCTCGACCCAGGACTGCGTGATCCTCGGATGGACGCTCGGCCAGGGGGGACGGGCAGGGAGCTTCGGGGCGCTCCTCGTGGGCGCGATCGACGACGGCGCGATGCGGTGGGTCGGACAGGTGGGCACGGGGTTCAACCACCAGATGCTGGACCGACTGATGGAACAACTCACGCCACTGGTGCGCGAGCACCCCCCGATCGACGACCCCTCCCTGCGCAAGGTCAAGGGGGTGAGGTTCGTGGAGCCGGAGATCGTCTGCGAGGTCGAGTACCTCGAGATCACGAAGTCGTCCGGCAAGATGCGGGCACCGTCGTTCCGAGGTCTCCGCCCCGACAAGACGCCAGACGAATGCGTGCTCGAACCGCCCGCGTTCGACAAGGTCCGTCGGAAGCGATAGCGCGGCGCGTCAGAACGGCTCGAACCCCGCCCGGACGAGCATCGCCCGGACGTCTCGCTCCTCCATGCCCTTGCCGATCAGCTCCTGGTACAGGCGGACGGCGCCCATCGAACGCCCGCAGCGAGGGCAGAAGGCATGATCCTCGGCGAAGGGGACCTGGCACCACGGGCATCGCGTGAGCTCGATCCGGCGATCGGGTTCGAGCCCTGTGTCCGTGAGCGCATCCACGTACCCCTTGCCGTAGTCCCACTGGATGTACTCCTCCTCCACGATGTCGAAGGCAGGCTCGTGCATGCGTGGCTCACCCGACCGCAGCATGTGCTCGAGGTTGTCCCGGAGGAGCTCCCATTCGTAGAAGTGATTCGCGCCGCACTCCTGACACGCGATCACGACGCCCTTCACGCTCTGGCTGGAGAACACCGCGCGCATCGAGGAGAGGTCGTCGAGGTCCGACTGGATGTCCCGTCGCTCCTCCGCGGTGAGCTCGTACGGCTCGTCGCGTTCGTCGTCCATCAGTCGTCCTCGTCGTCGGTCAGCCGGAACCCACGGAAGCCCTCGGCGAACTCGCAGCCCGCTCGTTCCCCCACTTCCCGGGCGCGGGCGGTCACCCGTTCCTCGACATCCGGTCCCAGCTGGGAGGCGTGCGCGGATAGCGCCTTGAGCTTGACGGCGAGCGTGTCCGTGATGTCGACGAACGTATCCGCTTCCTCCGCCGACAGGAAGAGGTTCGGGACCTCGAACGGCTCCAGGCCTTCGTCCTCCAGCTCCTGGAACATCACGCGGGTGGGGGCGTCCGGCATGACAGCGCAGAGTGCGAGCTCGCCGGCGGCCTTGTGGTCCGCGTGGTTGATGTACCCGCTTCCACTCCACAAGCGTGAGGGATCGGGCGCCACGAGCACGTCGGGGCGGAGCCGCCGGACCTCCCGGGTCACTTTCTTCCTCGTGTTCGGGGTCACCTCGAGGAAGCCGTCCACCTCGCCGAGGAACGAGACCGAGGCCACGCCCAGGATGTCGGCCGCGGCCCGCATCTCCCGCTCTCGGACTTCGCGCATCGCCTCGCGTGTGGTCCCCGGTTCGTTCGAGCCCGCGGACCCGTCCGTGGCACAAACGTAGTGCACGTCGCAGCCTTCCCGACTCCAGCGCGCCACCGTGCCGCCGCAGAAGAACTCCGCGTCGTCGGGGTGCGCGAAGAGGACCATCGCCCGAGAGAAGGACATCACCGGCAGGGTAGCGCCTCGCACCGGGGAGCACGCGGCCCACGGCTTCACCTCTGCCCGCAGCACGCCGATACCGTGGTCATGCTCTCCGAGCGACTCCGTGCCACTTCCATCGTCTGGCGATTCGCCGTCACCAGCCTCGTCGTGTTCGGTCTGATCGGTGTGGGGATCGGCGCCCTCCGGGCAGGGGACCTGCGAACCCGCTCCGAGGGGGCGGCCACGGTGCGCGCGGAGCTGATCGCCGAGAGCGTGATCGCTCCCCTCCTCGTCCCCGAGGACCTCAAGGGACCGATCCGTGGGGTGCGCTATCAGGTCCTCGATCGTGCGATCCACGAGTTCGCGATGGACGATGCCGGCGTGGAGCGCGTCAAGATCTGGAACGTCGACGGCATGGTGGTCTTCTCGAACGACCGGGAGCAGGTGGGTCTCCGGCCGGAGATGGAAGAGGATCTGCTCGAAGCATTCGACGGCGTGGTCGCGAGCGAGATCTCGGATCTGAGCGAAGCGGAGAACGTGAGCGAGCGGGTACTCGCCGATCAGCTCTTCGAGACGTACGTGCCCGTGCACCTGCCGGGCGACGGCGAGTTCAACGAGGCGACCGCGGTCATCGAGATCTACCAGGACTACTCCGCGATCCAGCTCGAGATCGACCATCTGAACGACACGCTGAAGATCTCGCTCGGGATCGGGCTCCTGGTCCTTTACGTGCTCCTGTTGCCCGTGATGGTCGGCACCACCCGGACCCTCCGTCGTCAGAACGCCCAGCTGTCGGAGCAGGCGGATCAACTCGGGGTCCTGCTGGCACGCGAGCAGGAGACGGTAGCGGAGCTCCGCGAGCTCGACCGACTGAAGAGCGACTTCGCCGCTGCGGCGTCCCACGAGCTCCGCACACCGCTGACCACGATCCGCGGCTACGCGGAGCTCCTCAAGGATCGAGGGCCTGCCGACGATCTCGGCACGAGAGATGCGATCGACGCGATCGTTCGGCAGACGGGGCACCTGCAACGCCTCGTCGGCAACCTCCTCCGGGAAGCGCAGCTCGAGCACGGCGGTCACGAGACACGAGAGGAACCCACATCGATCGCCGACGTGCTGGGCGGCGTCCGCCGAGGATTCCCGGGGTCCGTGGGTCGCATCCGTGTCCGGATCGAGCCGGACATCCCGAGCGTGCTGCTCGATCCCGTGACGCTGCACGAGATCGTCGCCAACCTCGTGGACAATGCTCTGAAGTACTCCACCGCCGATGCTCCGGTCGACGTCACAGCGGAGGTCGAGGGGAGCGCGCTGGTGATCCGGGTCCGCGACGAGGGCGAGGGGATCCCTCCGGGCGATCTCCCGCGCATCTTCGATCGCTTCACGCAGATCGACGGATCCTCGACCCGGGCCCACGGCGGTGTCGGGCTGGGGCTGCATCTCGTCCGAGAGCTGACCCGGCGCTCCGGCGGTGAGGTGGAGGTGGACAGCGTGATGGGGAAGGGCACGACGTTCACCGTCACGCTCCCCATCTCGATGGCCGAGCAGCCGGATCCACAGCACCCCGAGATGACGTCGGCCTGAGCTCTTCGCTCGAACCGGTGAGGCCTGTGGTTCGATAGCGGCGATGGCCGACGGCGACAGGATCGGCGAGCTCGAGCGGTCCTTCCGACGGGCCGGCCTCCCGACGTTCGTCCGCGGGTACTCGGCCCGACGGGCCTTCGCGAAGGCGCAGCCGCTCCTCGCGATCGTCTTCGTGCTCGAGATCCTGAACGCGTTGAACTTCGATTTCGAGTTCTGGACCAACGTGGGGTTCTTGGCGGGCGGGATCGCGATCTCGATGGGGATCATCGCGATCCTCAACCTGGCGCGTGGGCAGCGGTTCCTCTCGATCCCCCGGATGGTCGGCGTGCCGGAGATGATCGTGTTCGTGTTGGTGCCCTCCGTGCTCCCATTCCTCTTCGGCAGGCAGAGGACCAGCGCGATCGTCACGCTGGTCGGCAACGCGACACTCCTCGGTCTCGTCTATCTGGTGTTGGGATTCGGCGCGGTCTCGATCCTCGAGTGGGCGGTGCGTCGGTTCGTGAGCCTGTTCGCCGCGTCGCTCACGGTGCTCGTGCGCGCGCTCTCGCTCCTGCTCTTCTTCCTGCTGGTGATCTTCTTCACGACCGAGACGTGGCAGATCTGGACGGTGCCGGGGTTGCCGAAGTTCATCGCAGCGGCCGCCTTGTTCGTGCTCTTGGCCGGGGGACTCCTGCTGCTGCGGCTTCCCGGGAGCGTTCGCGGCCTCGAGGCCGAGCTTCAGGGCGAGCACCTCAGCAGGACACAACGCGTGAACGTCGGGCTCGTGATGTTCCTCAGCCAGTTCCTGCAGGTTGTCGTCGTGGCGTTCGCGGTGTGGCTCTTCTTCGTGGTGTTCGGATCGCTCCTGGTGAGTGCCGGGGTGCGAGAGGCCTGGCTGGGGACGCTCGGGACCGAGGTCCTGCGGATCCCGTTCTTCGGCGACACCGTGGTCGTGATCACGCAGGAGCTCCTCCGGGTCGCGACGGGTATGGCGTCCTTCGCCGCGATGTACTACGCCGCGGCGACCCAGCTCGACGCCGCCTATCGGGACGAAGTGGTCGAACGGATCGCCGAGCAGATGAAGGAAACGTTCGCTCGTCGCGCCGAGTACCTGCGACTGATGGGTGGATCCCCCGCCCGTGAGTCCGCTGGATGAGGCGGTGGAAACACCGGATCTGCCCCCTCGCGGAGCCCTGGCAGGTGTCGGCCCCATCGGGTACGCTCCATGTCGAGGGTTCATGCAGCACCGGTTCTTGTGGCACCGTTGTTCTGGCAGTTCCCTCCCCGGCCGAGGCCGGGTAGGCCGACGGACACCGCTTCGCGATCAGGTCCGCACCGGCCGCGGAAGGAGGGAACGCCAGTGGCAACAGGCACCGTGAAGTGGTTCAGCCCCGAGAAGGGGTTCGGCTTCATCACCCAGTCCGAAGGCCCCGATGTGTTCGTGCATTTCTCCGGAATCACCGGGGAGGGGTACAAGAACCTCGAGGAAGGACAGGCGGTCGAGTTCGACATCGTCGACGGACAGAAGGGCCCTCAAGCTCAGAACGTCCGGATCACGTGAACCACGGAACCTGAAGCGAACGGAGGGGCGGCGCGCTTCGCGCGCCGCCCCCTCCGTCTTGTTCGGGTCAGTCGCCGGGACGATCGAACCGGAGATCGGCGAGCAGCCCCTCGGTGCGCTCGACCGCGGACGTGAGCCACGTGCCGTCCTGCGGTCCGCGGAGCTCCTCGCGCGGATAGGCGAACTGATTCAGCGTCTCGTCGGAGCCGACCTGGATCCCCTTCGTCAACAGGTACTCGCCGAGTGCGAACTCCCAGCTGAAGATGGCGGTCCCGTCCGGATAGGCGTGCACCGTGTACGTCAGGTAGGCAGTGGGCTGGGCGACGTAGAGCTGCGCCCCCTTCCCGAACCCCCGCTCCTCCCGCAGCTGGAACCCGAACCGCTCGAGAGCTTCGCCGAACTCCATCGAGCCAGCCTAGCGGCCGGCGCTCAGCGAACGATCGACAAAACCTCGTCGTCGCTCTCCGCGTCCATCAGTTGTAGCTGCTCGGCGTGCCGCGCGCGCGCGATGGAACCGCGCGCCTTGCCGAGGTTGGAGCGGAACTCATCGGCGCCGTTCGCGATCATCGTGCCGGCCTTCGAGAACTTGTTCTCGACGATCGCGTCCATCGCGTCGAGCAGCGTCCCGACCTCCGCGAGCGCGGCCTGCACGTCCGCGGCATCACCGAAGCGCTCGACGAGCGCGTACAGGAACATGATGATCGGCAGCGCGCTCGAGTACGGCACGATCACCACGCCGCGCATGAACGCCTCCGTATGGGCTCGCGACAGCACCTGGTACGCGGCATCCGGCACGGCAGCGACCGCGACCGGCGCGGTCACCGACGTGTCGATGTACTGCCCCACCTCCTTGGCCCGCGCGCTGACCGCCTTCTCCACCTTGCGGGCGCAGGCGTCGCGCCGCGTGGGATCCTCCTCGGCCTCCATCGCCTCGAGCTCCGCCACGGCCGACCACTTGGAATCGATCGGCAGGCGCCGGCCGTCGGGGAGGCGCAAGCCGAACTCCACGACCTTCCCGTTCACGCGGAAGTCCGATGCGAGCATCGACGGAGGCAGCTGCCCGAGGTGCTCGCGGAGGACGTGCTCCCCCGCTCGGCCCTTGGTGTTCCCCCCGGCGAGGACGGTGGCCAGCCGACGCACGACCTCGCGGTTCTCTGTCTCGGAGGTCCGGCGTTCCTCGTCGCGCACCTGGAGCTGCTCGAGGGCGTGTCGCGTGGCTTCCAATCCCGCCCGCAGATGGTCCGCGGAGACGTCCCGTTGACCCGAGGCGTCCGCGATCCGCCGGAGCTCGGCGGCCTGCACCTCCAGCCGAGCGGTGAGCTCCGCGTGCAGCTGCGCGTTCAGCGCGTTCTGGGCGTCGAGGGCGCTCACGGCATCCGGCTCCGGCTGCTCTGACGGCTGACGGCGGAGCATCATCAGCGCGCCGACCGCGATACCCACGAACGCGGCGAGCACCGCGATCACGACGTCGTTGGTCACGGGTGCACCTGTGAGGGGGTCATGGTCGAACGGTACCCCGAGGGTGTGACAGAACCGCGCAACCGAGCGCGATTCCGAGCTACCATCCGTCCGTGACCCCTCATCCGATCGAGCTCTACCGTCTGAGCGGCACCCACCACAAGGTCGGGCTCCAGATGGGCGAGCTGGGAGCCGATCAGATCCAGCACGTCATCGGATCATTCGACGCCGATCTCCCCGACGGGAGGAGCCGTGCCGAGCAGCTCCGATCGGCGCAGGCCTACCGGGACGTCACTGCGCCCTCGCTCCCATGGCTGATCGAGGAGCTCGACGGGTGCGCGGAGGGCGCCGGGGTGGACCCGCTCGAGTTCTTCGCGACCACGGTCGAGGAGCTCTGGTACTCCCCGTACCCGAAGCGGACCCAGGGCCGGTGCAGCGACGTCGTGGCCGGTCCGGCCGCGACCGCGGACGGGCATCTGTGGGTCGGCCACAACAACGACCTCCGGCCGGAGGCAGAGGCGGACATCGTCGCGATCGAGAAGGCGGTGGAGGACGAGCCGGTGGTCCTGCAGATCGGTGGCGTCCCATGGCTGAGCGTGGGATGGAACCAGGCGGGTCTCTCGCTCACCGGCAACGAGCTCAGCCCGAACGACGAGCGGGTGGGGATCTCACGATCGCACCAGGTCTTCGAGATGCTGCGCGCCCGCAACCTCCACGAGATGGTGGCCTGCGCGATCCGGCCCGATCGCGCCTCGTCGTACAACAACGTGCTCGCCGATCGGTTCGGCGACGTCGCGAACGTCGAGGGGAGCGCGACCGACGTCGAGATCACGCATCTCGACGAGCGCGACCATCTGGCGCACACGAATCACTACGTGAGCGAGCGCATGCAGCCCTACGAGGGCGACCCGGACTACGCCGTCCGCTCGGACGTCCGGTTCTGCCGGGCACGGGACCTGCTCGCGGACCATCCGCCGGGATCCGTGACGCCGGAGGTGCTCAGGGAGATCCTCTCCGACCACGAGAACCAGCCGAACGAGGTGTGCCGGCATCCCGAGTGGGGGCATCCCACCTCCAAGACCGTCTTCTGGTGCATCGCGGACGTCACGGAAGGACGGATCGCCTACGGGCGAGGGAATCCGTGCGACTCGATGGAGCAGGAGTACGCCTTCGCCGGCTACGGCGAGGGCTGAAGCGCCGAGCGGACTCGCTCGATCGTGGCGTCGTCGCCGCTCTCCCCCGCGAGGTCCACGACGGTTCGTCCCTCGTCGTTCGTCGCCGCCGCGTCCGCGCCGGCTGCGAGGAGGAGCTCCACGCTCACGAGGTCGCCGTTCATCGCCGCGGCGTGCAACGGCGTCCACCCTCCGGACTGCCGCACGTCGGGGTTCGCTCCGGCTTCGAGCAGGATCCGTGCGACCTCGGACTGGAGTCGGCTGGCGGCGGAGTGCAGTGCGGTCCCCGTCATCCATCCACGGCCGAACGCGTCGACCTCGGCACCGCGCTCGAGGAGCAACGCCACTGCGTCCGGATGACCGAAGAACGCCGCGAAGTGCAGGGCGGTGAATCCGTCGCCCGAGTATGCCGTGGCCCTCGAGGGCTCTTCGTCGAGCACGATCCGGAGGCGGTCCACGTCTCCGAGCGCCGCCGCCTCGAACACGTCGAAGGCTCCCGCCCGAACCTTCACGATCGCCACAAGGTCGGGGTCGAAGCGGTAGAGCGCTCGCATCAGCGCCGAGACCCCACTCGCGTCTCGAGCGGTCCCGGCGGAGGGATCCGCGTCCAGGATCGTTCCGACGCCACCCACGTTCCCCGCCTCGATCGCGATGAACAGATCGTCCGAGGTGCTTGCCATGGTTCCCTCCTCGGCTTATCCTGGATTATATTTAGATAGCCTAACGAATTACTGATGACCACGTCAAGGCGGACTTCCCCGACGCGAGAGGTGGGCGAGGTGGGCCGGGTCGCCGATCGGCTGCACTCGGCCGCCATCCACCTCTTGCGGCGCCTGCGCGTGGAGGACGAGGCCCTGGGCATCTCCGCTCCGCGCCTGTCCGCCTTGTCGGTCCTCGTGTTCGCGGGTCCGAAACGCATCGGAGAGCTCGCGCGGATCGAGCAGGTCGAGCCGCCCACGATGACGAAGCTGGTGGACGGGCTCGTCCGCGACGGGCTGGCGCTCCGCGAGGACGACCCCGACGACGCGAGGGCGGTACGGGTCCGGGCCACGGCGACCGGCGCCCGGACCCTCCGCCGGGGGCGAGCGAAACGGCTCGCGACCTTGCGAGCCACGCTCGGGACCCTCTCCCCGGGCGAGCTGGCGGCACTGGGCGAGGGCGTGGACGTGCTCGAGCGGGTGCTCGGAGAACGCTAGACGGGTCGACCCGCCCGCCACACCCGTTTCCGCGCCAGCAGCGAGCGCGGGTCCTCCACCGGATCGCCGTCCACGAGGACCAGGTCCGCCTGCTTCCCGGGCTCGACCGTGCCGACGTGGGCGAGCCGGAGGAGCTCGGCGCCGTTGGCCGTCGCAGCGCGCAGCGCGTCGAGGGGCGGCATCCCCCACTCCGCCATGTGGACGATCTCCTGCGGCGCGCTCCCATGCGTATTGAACGGCGTGCCGGCGTCCGTCCCGCAGACGGGACGGACGCCCGTGCGGACCGCGGTCCGGAGCGCCTTCCTCGAGTCGTCCTCGATCGCTCGTGCCTTCTCCACCGCGTACGCGGCCACCCGGTCCGCGTGATCGAGGATCCCGCGGACCGCACAGATCGTCGGCGAGCGGAACGTGCCGCGCGCCACCATCTCGCGAGCCGTCGACGCGGTCAGCTGATTGCAGTGCTCGATCGAGTCGACGCCGGCGAGCACCGCCGCGCGGACCCCGTTCGCTCCGATCGCGTGCGCCGCCACGGAGAGGTTCCGCTCGTGCGCCTCGCGCACGCCGGCCTCCAGCTCCTCCGCCGTGAAGGCGCTGAACGTGGCCGGGATGCCCGGGGTGAGGACGCCGCCGGTCGCGATCAGCTTGATCGCGGTGGCGCCGGCGCGGATCTCCTCGCGGACGGCGGCGCGCACGGCATCCGGGCCGTCGACCTCCCGCGAGAACGCGATGCTGTGGCCATGACCGCCGGTGACCGTGAGCGCGCGCCCCGCCGCCAGGATCCGGGGCCCCGGGACGATCCCGGCGGCCACGGCCCTCGCCACGTCGATGCTGGCGCCGCCCATCCCACCCAGGTCGCGCACGGTGGTGACGCCGGCGTCCAGGTTCCTCTTGGCGTTCACCATGGCCTTCAGCGCAGCGAACCCGGGCGTGGTGAGGTCCCGCGCTTCCTTCTCGAAGTCCGCCTCGCCATCGAACTGGAGGTGCACATGGACGTCGATCAGTCCCGGCAGCAAGGTCTTCCCGTCGCCGTCGACGACTCGGGCGTCGCGCGCATCCTTCGGCGCTCTCGGATGCGCGCCGACCCACTGGATCCCCTCGGCGCCGAAGAGCACTCCCTGGCGCTTCCTGACCTTGATCCCATCGAAGACGGTCACGTTCGCGACGTAGGTGGGCTTCGCCATCGCTGCATCATGCCACCTGCCTGAGGCGCTCCAGGGCCCGTAGTAGGCTGGCGGCCCAACAGGCGCGAGGAGGATCGATGCTCGTCGGCGAGATCATGCATCCGGACGTGAAGACCGCGAGTCCCCAGGATTCCTTCGCCGACGTCGCCAAGGAGATGCGGACGCACGGCATCTCGTCGGTCGTCGTGCTCGACGGCAAGCAGCTCGCCGGCATCGTCACCGAGCGGGACATCGTGAACCTCGTCGCGGCCGGTGGAGATCCGCACACGACGACCGTGGAGCACGGCATGACCCGTCGCGACCTGATCACGGTCGACTCGAAGACGGAACTGTCCGACGCCGCCGAGCAGATGGTGTCGAAGAACATCCGCCACCTGCCGATCGTCGATGGCGGCAACGTCGTGGGGATCGTGTCGATCCGCGACATGACGCGATGGGCCGCCGAAGAGCTCTCCGGCGGCCACGAGATGCCGGACATCGCGAGCTCCCACGCGGCGCTCCAGGCGGCGAGTCAGCTCCAGCGCAAGCGCGGCGCCTAGGACGGGTCCGAGGCTCGCTGGAACGGCTCCCGCGGATCCGCCAGCGATCCGAGCTGCGCCAGGTCCCGGGGGAACAGCAGCGCCACCGTCCAGTCCATCGCGATCTTCACCCGGCGCGTCCACGTGGGCATCGCGAGCAGGTGGTACGAGCGATGGAGGAACCACCCGAGGAACCCCTTGACTCGGACGCCCTTGACGTTCGCCACGCCCTTGTAGCGGCCGAGCGAGCAGACGCCGCCGATGGTCGCGTAGACGAAGGGCTGGAGCGGTCGGGCGGTGAGGGTGGCCTCGATGTTCGCGGCGACGTGCTTGCCTTGACGGAGGCCGTGCTGCGCGGTGGGGGGTGCGAGGCTCCCGGTCGTCTCATCGGGCACGGCGGCCGCATCACCCGCCGCCCACACCCCTTCGATCCCGTCCACCCGGAGGTACCGGTCCACCGGGACCCGCCCCTGCTCGTCGACCGTGAACCCCGAGTTCCGAGCGAGGGGGGAGGGCTTCACCCCCGCCGTCCACACGAGCGTCTCTGCGGGGAACGCCTCGCCGCCCGACAGCGTGATCAGTCCGTCCTCCGCGGAGTCGAGCCTGGTCCCGAGGCGGATCTCGACCCCGCGCCGGCGCAGCTCGTCGCGGGCGTAGGACGCCAGGCGCTCCGGAAGCTCGGGGAGGATCGCGTCGGCTGCGTCCACGAGGACCCACCGCATGTCCGAGGGATCGAGATCCGGGTAGTGCTCGATCGCGTCGCGCGCGAGATCCTCGAGCTCGCCGAGCGCCTCGACGCCGGCGTAGCCACCGCCCACGAACACGAACGTGAGCGAGGCCCGGCGCCGTGCGCCATCCTCGTGCGACGCTGCGACGTCGAGCTGCGAGAGCACGTGGTTGCGGAGGTAGATCGCCTCCTGGACGGTCTTGAATCCGATCCCGTACTCCGCGAGCCCGGGGACCGGCAGGACGCGCGACCGCGACCCGGGTGCCAGCACCGCGATGTCGTAGCCGATCGTCCGCTCACCGGTGGCCGTCCGGATGTGCGCCTCGCGTGCCTCGTGGTCGACGCGGAACACCTCGCCGGTCACGAGCCGGCAGTGCCGCAGGACACGTCGGAGCGGCACGACCGCCGCGCGGGGGTCGATCGTCCCGGACGCCACCTCGGGGAGGAAGGGCTGGTACTGGAAGAAGGTCTCCGGGTTGACGACGGTCACCCGGTGACCGTCGGCCACGACTCCGTTCAGCCCCATCGCCGCGTAGAGACCGGCGAACCCGGCGCCGACGACGAGGATGTCGCTCCTCGCTCGCCCGTCGTTCATGCTGCCGACAGCCGGCCCAGCTCGGCC
>JAJNBA010000114.1 GCA_021155985.1 Actinomycetes bacterium | reverse complement strand
CCTCGCTTCCAGTCAACGCAGGGGGACATCGGGCAAGCCGGCGAAGCTCTACCGGCTGAGCGGACGCCAGATCGAGCTCAGCTTTCCGGTCCGCCGCTTCGCACGATTGGCCGCGGTGCTCGCCGAGGGTCTCGCGGGGACTCGTGACGGAGACCGGATCGCCCGCGACGCTGGGCGACGGTACGGCTCGTCGTTGGTGAGGGAGCCGGCCGACGCCGGCGAACGCGTTCTCGAGTTCCTCGCCCCGCTCGGCGCCGAATACCGCCTCGTCGCCCCTCATGAGGTTCGGGCCGACAACTGCATCTTCCGGCAAGCGTGCGCGGAGGCGGACGTCGTGTGCGAGCTCCACGCAGGGATCCTCGAAGGAGCCTTCGGCGCAGCTGGCATCGAGCTGGGGGTCGAGGCCTTCCGTGACTACGCCCGGAAGGGATGCGCGTTCCGCCTCGTTTGACCGACCTTCCCATGGATGATAAAGAGGCTATAGAGCCTCGATAAGCGCGGCTTCGCGGCCAGACGGGGAGGGAGCCATGTCAGAGCCGAGCCTGTACGAACGATTGGGTGGCGTGTTCGCGATCGCCGCGGTCATCGACCATTTCAGCGATGCGGTGGTCCAGAACGCCATCGTCGGGCAAGCATCCGAGAACCCTGAGCTCCGTGAGTGGCACACCAACCAACTGGGGAGGCTGCCGGGCCTGAAGTTCATGCGCACGCTGTGGGTCTGCAACGTCGCCGGTGGACCGTTCACGTTCACTGCCACGAAGCCAGGGAGCACCACCCTCGGGCTGGAAGAGGCCCATCGCGAGCTCCACATCACCCCCGAGGAATTCGACGAGGTCGCCGCTGAGCTGGGACGATCGCTCGATCACTTCGAGGTCCCCGCGCGTGAGAAGGATGAAGTCCTGGCGGCTTTCGCGGCGCACAAGGGGGAAGTGACCGAGGGATCGATGGCTTCGGCCTGAGGCCGATGTTATCCCTCGTCTACCGACAGAATGGTAGTGGCTCCCGCCAAGGCGATGCGAGGAGTGGCGCGGGTCGCCATGTCGAGTTCTCCGCTGAGTGCAAGACGTCGCCTGGCCGTTCGAGGCGACTTGGAACGCGGCTTGGGCCCCTTTCGATCGAGGTCGCAAGGGCGGCCAGTCGAGCAGCGACAGTCCAAGCGACCGCAGATGCCGAGGGACCGAAAGTACGCCAACCTGGCTGACCCGTCGATCGCCGGCTGATGCGGCATCGTCAACCCTGTCAGCCCACCGGGCGACCCCCTAAGAGGGGAGTATCGTAGCCGAGGGCATCGGGTATCGATTCGACGATGGGCCTCCCGGATGCCCCGCGATCCACATCGAGGGTGCTTCGTGCCGGCCCCAGGACGCCCGCGGAGGCCCGCTTGTTCCTCTCCGAGGCGCTCGAGCGGTTCGACGTGGACGTGGACAGAGAGGCCGCGTACCTATTGATGTCCGAGATCGCCTCGAACGCCGCACGGCATGGCAAGGAGCCGATCGACGTGAGCATCTCCGTTGAGGAGGAAGGTCTCCGCGTCTCCGTGTTGGACCGCGGCGCGGGCTTCGATCCCGAAGAACTCAGGTTCGATCGTGACTTCAGCTCCCACCCTCAGGCGGAGGGCGGATGGGGGCTCCAGGTCGTTCACAACCTGTCGTCTGAGTGGGGCGTGCAGCGGCGCGACGACGGCACAGAGGTTTGGTTCCGCCTGTAGTTCGGGTTACGGGTTCGTCTCCCCGAGAGGACCCTGCAAAGCGTCGCCGGTTGAGTCCCAAGGAACGCCCTCGGCCGGGGAGTGGCCATTCTTCCCGGACAGCTCCGGGGTCCCTCCGGCCGGGGGCGTTCGGATACACGATAGCCCAACGGCAACCCCGGCCGAGACAGTTTGCGCGGTGCGGTCCTCCCGATGACGATGTTCCCGATCGTTGCTCGAAGAGGACCGGAACCGAGCGGGCTGGTCCGCAGGGCAAGTCTGGCCCCGCACCTGACTTCCCCCCGGCATCAAGATGTGCTATCCCTCGGCCGAAGGGGTGGGCATGAGTGACGGCCACGACACCTCGTCGTATCCAGCAAGCCAGAACTTCCCGCCGCCACCGCTGATCGGGGCGGAGCGAAGACCACCCGCCGTAGGGACAGGGGGTACCGGTCGCCTACTCCCTTCCCCTCCTGAGGCTCGAAGCCTCGCTCCTTCGCCACGGCGATCCCGCATCCTGAAGGTCGTCGGTGTCCTGATGATCGTCCTGGGAGCGCTGTTGCTCCTTGCCGCCCCAGGCGAGTTCGGGCGGACCCCTCAGGATGGCCCACTCATCTTCATGTTGGTCCTTGTCGTAGGCACCCTGGCAGGCGGAGTGCACCTCGTCCGGCACGGATGGTGGACCGGACACGACGTCAGGAATGTCGTCGCGGTTCTGCCGCCGGTCATTCTCATCGCGATCGTTGTACTCGGCATCGTCGCTGGCGGCGGTGAGCCTCGTGCGTTCGACGATCTTTCTCGCGTCCTCGCTGCTGGGAGCGATTACCGGCTCAGCGCGGGAGCCGTGTGGGCTGACTACGCTGACCCACAGGTTTCCGCAAGGCACTGGATTCGAACTGTCGATGAGGCCATGCCGTCGCTGGAAGCCTCGCTCACGACGATGCACGCCGAGATCGCCCGGATCCAGGACGTGGACATCCGCGCGGATTGGGAAGCGTTGGCGGACTTGCTCGACGAGGAGCTGAGCCTGATGGCCGATATAAGGAGCGCGGTCGATCGATTGGACGTGAGAGCGGAGCGGGCCGCGAATCGCCGCCTTCTCGAGATCCAGCACGAAGGTGCTGAACTGGCGCGGCGGCTCCTGAGCGGATCGGGCGCCCAGCCTTCCTAGCGCCGTCTATCGGCTTGAGTGATGGCCGCGACATCGATGCCGGCTTCCGACAGCGTGGCCTTGATCGCCTCGGCGAACAGGTCGTGGTCGTCCACGATCAAGACGCTGATCGGTCGAGGTGCGCCACTGCCCTCCCTGAGTTCTGGGCGTGCCGCTACTCCGAGTGGGAAGCGACCTCCGCCTCCGGCGAGTCGGGAGCTGACTCGGCCTCGGCTCCGTCATCCGGCTTGCTGGGCCGCTGCTGCTTGCGTTCGGGATCGACGCCGGGTGGCTGCGGGTCGACCGTCTTCCGGTCCTCGTTCGCAGGCGGCGGTTCCTTGGGCTCCATGTGTCTCCTCTCTCCGTCGCTCACCGGTTACCCGCGCCGGGCTGCGTTCACGCCGGTCTAGGCAGCGGTCTCCCAGAACTTCGTGGGCGTGAACCGCTTGACAGGCGAGGACGCAGGCCGCTAGGTTCCGCGTCGAGAAGCCGCTGGGGCCTTCGGGTTCCGGCGGCTTCTCACTTCGTACGGTTCAAGGGCGCGCCGCCCCGTCATCTTGTCCGCCCACCCACCGGGCAACTGTGCGCGCCAGTGCTTCACGAGGCCACCACGTCTTCATGAACAGCTTCCCGTTGGCCTTTCGTCCCTCCACCCACCAGCCGAACGATGCCCGCGACGGACGATCACGTTGCGAGTGGTCACCGTTTCTCCTTACCTCAGGCCATGATCGGCAAACACTCACCCAGCGGCTGCGGGTTCGCTCGGCTGAGACGCGACCCGGACAGGCACACTCGAAGCCGAGCGTCCACCGTCGCCACGGGGTCCAACCTCCAGCGAGGTCAGCCGTGACACACGTGGGAGCCTCGGTCGAGCACGCTGCGTCCCGCGGCGACGAATCGCCAAGAGTATCCGCGGGGATGGAGCTTCATGCGAAGGAGACCGAACCGGTCGTCGATCACCCGCTGCGACCCTCGGATCGCCGGGCCGGCCGCGTAGAGGCTGCGTCCTCCAGTTCCGACGGTGAACTGTCGGATCCCGGCGAGCGGCGCGAGCTCCCCGCGCGGGTTCATCAACGCGAACCGCTCGTAGAGATGGTCATGCCCGTTCAACACGACGTCGACGCCGTGCCGGAACAGGATCCGCCAGAGCGGATCCATCCGCGGGTCTGACCCGTGGACCGAACCGGAAGACCAGCGAGGGTGGTGCCAGAAGGCGAGCTCGCACCGGTGGTGGTCGTTCGAGAGGTTCCGACCGACCCATCGGAGCTTCCGATCCGAAACCCCGTTCCCGGTGTTGATCGACACGACGTGCCAGTTGCCGATGTTCACGCTGTACATGCCGCCGGAGCCTTGATGCGCTCGCCGACCGAAGTAGCTGAAGTACCCGCCCGCCCCCGCGACGTGGTAGTCGTGGTTGCCCGGCGTCGGGTGGGTCCGGCGCTTGAACCGCCCCCATGTCGGCCGGTACGAGTCCATGAAGTCGGTGAACAGACCGTCCTCGTACTGGTTGTCGCCGAGCGTCAGGACGGCTCTCGGATCGATCATCCCGATCAGATCTGCGGGATATCGCCTGCGGCCACGATCACGGGATCGGCCGCCATCACCTCGCCCGGGAGCGCCGACACGGCGAGCGCGAGGACCAGGCTGAACGAGGCGAGACGTCGGCGAAATGCTCGGGGGGCGGGCATCTGATCGCAGGGTAACGTGCGCACTACGTACGCATCGCGTGCCGATCGCGGATACTTGGCGGCCCAATCGATGTCTGTTTTCCGCCGAGGAACGGCGGTCGACAGGTGTGGACGAGACCGCTAGCCTCCGCCGGATGTTGAGGTCCCGAGGCTTCCTCCCTCCGCTCACCGCCCTTGTCACGGCCGCTATCGCGACGCTCGCGTTGTTCGCGTCCCTGTCCACGCCTGCCGCACATGCGTCCGCTCGGTTCAAGGTCGAATGCAAGTTCGTCCGGCATCGAACGGCCGACCCGATCGTCTACCCGCACCGCCCGGGTATGGGCCACCAGCACATGTTCATGGGCAACAAGCGCACGAGCGCGTTCTCCACGTATCGATCGCTCCGCCGAGCGGGAACCACCTGCGACGTCCGAGCCGACACGAGCCCTTACTGGGTCCCCGCACTGCGGAAGAACGGCCGCCTGGTCGAGCCGATCCGTGGTGACTTCTACTATCGGGGCCAGCTGAGACTGAGGGCGATCCGTGCGTTCCCCAAGAACCTCAAGGTCATCGCGGGGAACGGCCACGCGACGCGCCCGCCGAGCACGCACGTCCTGGCGTGGTCGTGCCAGGGCAGCGCGGGCACCGGCATGAAGCGGATCCGCGACTGCGGCTCGAGGAACATCAAGGTGATGATCAAGTTCCCGGAGTGCTGGGACGGCCGCCGGACGAACAGCTGGAACCACAAGGACCACATGTCCTACGCGCGCCGGGTCAATGGTCGCCGGGTGTGCCCGAAGAGCCATCCGGTGGAAGTCCCGGAACTCACCACGACAATCATCTACCCAATCCACAACGGCAAGCACGTCCGGCTCTCGAGCGGCCCGTATTACACGATGCACGCGGATTTCTGGAACGCGTGGAAGCAGCGGGCGCTCCGTCGCATCATCCACCGGTGCATCCATGCCAATA
>JAJNBA010000044.1 GCA_021155985.1 Actinomycetes bacterium | reverse complement strand
GCACCTGTACCCGGACCCGATGACGAAGGTGGACATGCGATCCCTCGCCGGTCTCGCGGCGCAGCTGCTGCGGCCGCCTCCGACGCTCGATCTCAGCCACGTGACGCCGATCCGCTACACGATGGCGGAGGCGATGACCGCCGTCGAGCGCCGGATCGAGGATTTCGGTCGCGCCGCGTCCTTCCGCGACCTCGTCGCCGACTGCGACGAACGGATCGAGGTCGTCGTCCGGTTCCTCGCGCTCCTCGAGCTGTACCGTGACGGCCGGGTGGAGCTCGTGCAGGGCGACACGTTCGGCGAGATCCGCGTCGAGTGGCAGGGATGACGATGCCGGAGCCGGGAACGGAAAGGGTGACGACCACCTCGGACACGCGAGCCCTCGAGGCGTTGCTGTTCGTCTCGGACGAACCGCTGGCCTCGCCGGTCTTGGCGCAGGCGCTCGAGATCGACCGGAGAACGGTCGAGGAGCTGTGCGATCGACTCGCGGCGGAACTCGATGCCCGCCATGCGGGGGTCGTGCTCCGCAACGTGGCGGGCGGGTGGCGCCTGTTCACCCACCCCGACACCGCTGCCGAGGTCGAGCGATTCGTGCTGTCGTCCCGTCAGGCCCGGCTGACGAAGGCGGCGCTCGAGACGCTCGCGATCGTCGCCTACAAGCAGCCGGTCACCCGGCACCAGATCACGTCGATCCGGGGTGTCAACTCCGACGGGGTTCTCCGGGCGCTCCAGGACAAAGGGCTGGTCGAGGAGGCGGGGCGAGAGGAGACGCCGGGCCGGCCGATCCTGTTCGCGACGACCCCGTCCTTCCTGGAGCGGCTGGGGCTGCCGTCGCTGGCAGCCCTGCCGTCGCTCGCGCCGCTTCTCGGGATCGACGGGGAGGCCGAGGAGTCGGACACGGAAGCTCCCTCGCCGGGGTCCATCGAGCCCGGCGAGTAGGCCGTGCCGGTCGAACGACTGCAGCGTCTCCTCGCTCGCGCCGGCTACGGCTCTCGTCGAGCGTGCGAAGAGCTGATCGTCGACGGTCGCGTCACCCTGAACGGGAACGTGGCGACGCTCGGGGACCGGGGTGACCCCGCCAAGGATGAGGTCCGGGTCGACGGTCTCGAGGTCAACCTCGACCCGAACGTCAAGTACTTCGCCGTTCACAAGCCGGCGGGTGTGGTCACGACGATGCGCGACCCGCAGGGACGTCCTGACATCCGCACGTACCTTCCCCCGGACGGTCCTCGGGTGTTCCCCGTCGGTCGGCTGGATCGGGACACCGAGGGACTGCTCCTCCTGATGAACGACGGGGACCTCGCGAACGGGCTCACGCATCCTCGGTTCGGCGTGGAGAAGGAGTACCTCGCCGAAGTGGAGGGGTCGCCGACGCCGAAGCACATCGGGTTGCTGCGACGCGGAGTGGAGCTGGACGACGGCCCCGCGAGTGCAGCCAACGCGTGGGTCGCCGGTCGTTCCGGCGATCGAGGGGCCGTCCGCGTCGTGATGACCGAGGGACGGAAACGCGAGGTCCGCCGGCTGCTCGCCGCCGTCGGGTTGCCGGTCGTCCGACTGGTCCGCGTGCGGATCGGTCCCGTCCGCCTCGGCACCCTCGGCCCCGGGGAGCGACGCGAGCTCACGCTGGACGAGGTGGTCGCACTCAGGCGGGTCGTCGACGGGTAGCCTTGGGAACCTCGGGGCGTCGCGCCCGGAGCCGGAAGAGCGATGAGGGGTGTCCATGAGGCTTCGTGCGGCGCGCGGCGCGATCCGCGTGCCATCGGACGATGGCGACGAGCTGCTCGGAGCGACCGAGCGGCTCCTGTCGTCCATCCTGGAGCGCAACGCGGTCGACCCCGACGACCTGGTGAGCATCCTGTTCACGGCGACCGAGGACCTGCGGTCCGCGTTCCCCGCGGAGGCCGCTCGCCGGATGGGGTTGGGCCGCGTTCCGCTGCTCTGCGCGCAGGAGATCCCGGTGGAGGGCTCGATGCGCTCCGTGATCCGTGTCCTCGTGCATTTCCACTCGGATCGGACGCTCGACGAGGTCGCGCACGTGTACCTGGACGGCGCGGAGTCGCTCCGAGATGACGTCGGCTGAACGGGGTTCCCGATGACATCCGGCGCCACCTCGGCTCCGAGGCCGATCGAGCGGGTCGCCGTCGTGGGAACCGGCCTGATGGGCACGTCGGTGGCGCTCGCCGCGGCGCGGGCCGGCGCCACCGTGAGCGGGTGGGACGTCGACCCCCCCACGACGGCTCGGGCGGCTGCCGTCGGGGGATTCGCGGGAGCCGCCACCCTCCAGGAGGCCGTGGAGGGCGCCGAGCTCGTCGTGGTCTGCACCCCGATCCCGATGATCGCGGACTCCGTCGCCGCCTCCCTGTCCGCGACCACCGCCGCGATCGTTACCGAGGTGGGGAGCATCATGGACTCCGTGGCAATGGAAGTGGCCGAGCGAGCCGACCAGGCCGACCTGCGCCGGTTCGTCCCGGGGCACCCGATGGGGGGGAGCGAGCGGTCCGGTCCGGAGCACGCATCCCCGTCCGTGCTCGACGGGATCGTGTGGGTGCTCTCGGCGACGGCGTCCACCGACCCCGAGGCCGTCGAGGTCGTCGAGACGTGGGTCGCCGGACTCGGCGCCCGACCCGTCCGGATGCCGGCCGATCGCCACGACCGCCTCGTCGCATTCGTGAGCCATCTCCCGCAGGTCGCGTCGACGGCGCTGATGAGCCTCGCTGCGAGCGAGGAGGCCGACGAGCCGGAGATCCTGCTGCTGGCGGCCGGAGGGTTCCGCGACCTGACGCGCCTGGCGGCCTCGGACGCGAGTCTCTGGTCGTCGATCCTGCTGGCGAACCGCGCCCAGATCGCCGAGGCGATCGACCTCTACGTGGACCGGTTGCGACTCCTGCGGGCGGACGTGGTCGAGTTGCGGGGCGAGGCCGTTCGATCCACGTTCGCCCAGGCGAAGGAGGCTCGCCTCCGTCTGGCGGCGAAGCCACAGGTGCGCTCTGGCGTCGCCGTATTGCAGGTGGAAGCACCGGACCGCCCCGGCGCCCTCGCGGAACTGACCGCGATCCTCGCGGAAGGACGGGTGAACATCGAGGACCTCCAGATCGTCCACTCGCCGGAGGGTGGGCGCGGGACCGTGCACCTGACCGTCGCGGCCGCGGCGGCCGACGATGCCACCGAGGTGCTGACGGGCGCGGGCTTCGATCCGATCCGGCTCGCGTGAGAACGTCGATGAAGATCCTGGTGAGGCCTGGAAGCTCCCTCCGAGGGCAGGCAACCGTTCCCGGTGACAAGTCGATCGCCCATCGCTGGCTGATCCTGGCGGTCACCGCAGCAGGGCGCAGCTCGCTCGAGGGTTTGCCGCACTCTCTCGATATCAGGTCCACCGCGTCCTGCCTCGCCGAGCTCGCTCCGGCGGCTCGACCTGCACTCGAGGATTGGGTCTCGAGCCCTGGGCCCTCCGATGAACGCCACGGTTCCACGTGGAACCAGGAGGCCTCGACCCTCGACCTCCCCGTCCTCGACCTTCACGGTGAAGGTCGAGGATCGCTCCGACGATCCGATCGGGAGCTCGATTGCGGGAACTCCGCCACCTCGATGCGGCTGCTCGCGGGGCTCGTCGCGCCTGGTGCCTTCGAGACCGTCCTCATCGGCGACGCCAGCCTGATGACGAGACCGATGGAGCGAGTGGCCACGCCACTGCGGGAGATGGGGGCGGACGTGGCCACGCGCGACGGGCATCCGCCGGTGACGATCCTCGGTGGCGAGTTGCGGGGGATCCGTTTCGAACCACAGGTCCCGAGCGCGCAGGTGAAGGGCGCCGTTCTCCTGGCCGCGCTCGAGGCCGACGGCACGACGACGGTCGCCGAGTTCGCTCCTACGAGGGATCACACGGAACGCGCTCTCGGCGCTCTCGGCGCGCCGGTGCGAGCGACGGAGGCAGGCATCGTGCTCGACGGACCGTTCCAGCACGAAGGTTTCCGTGGGCGGGTGCCGGGAGACCCGTCGTCGGCCGCGTTCGTGCTGGGTGCCGCCGCACTTAACGGTGACGAGGTCGCGCTCACGGGCGTCGGGCTGAACCCGAGCCGGCTCCCGTTCCTGAAGGTGTTCGAGCGGATGGGCCTGGACGTCGACGTCGAGGTCGAGGGAACCGTTCTGGGCGAGCCGGTGGGGACGATGCACCTGGCCTCGGCGGGACGGGTCCGACCGGTACACGTGGGCGCCGGCGAGGTCCCCCTGGTGATCGACGAGGTCCCGATCCTGGCTGCCCTGGCAGCACATGCGGACGGCCCCTCACGGTTCGAGGGTGTGTCCGAGCTGCGCGTGAAGGAGAGCGATCGACTCTCCATGCTCGCCGGGGGGATCCGGAACCTTGGGGGACTGGCCGAAGAGGACGGGGAGGATCTCGTGATCGGAGGCGGTGGGCTCGAAGGCGGCTCCGCTCGCTCCGCCGGCGATCACCGGATCGTGATGGCGCTCACTGTGGCGGCGATGGCAGCGGAGGCGTCCTCTGAGATCGACGGTGCCGATCGGGCGGCCGTGTCCTTCCCGGGGTTCTTCCAGCTGCTGCGCTCGCTGGGGGCCGATGTCGAGGAGGCGCGATGACGCTCCGGGTCGTGGCGATCGACGGCGCCGCCGGGAGCGGGAAGAGCACGCTCGCCCGGCTTCTGGCGAGGGAGCTCCGGTTGCCGTACGTCAATACGGGGGCGATGTATCGGGCGCTCACCCTGGCGGCGCTTCGGATGACCGTCGACCTCGAGGACGGGCACGCGCTCGCCCGGCTGATGGGCACCCTCGAGTTCACGTTGAGCTCTGCATCGGGCGGAGAGCTCCTGATCGATGGTGCGCCGCCCTCCGACGACCTCGAGACGGCCGACGTCGAGGCCTCCGTCAGCACCGTCGCGAAGCATCCTCCGGTCCGCTCGGCGATGCGCACCGCCCAGCGTGCCCTCGGTGGAGGCGGAGCCGTGATGGAGGGGCGAGACATCGGAACGATGGTGTTCCCCGACGCCCCGCTGAAGCTCTTCCTCGTGGCCGCGCCCGACGAGCGTGCGGGCCGGCGGGTCGACGAACGGGGGGCGACGGATGTCGCCGATGCCCTCCACGCGCGGGACCGCCTGGATGCGAGGGTCAATCCCCACGTCCCGGCGGACGACGCCGTCGTGATCGACACGAGCGACCTCAGTGTCGAGAGGACGCTCCGTGCCGCGCTCGACGCGGTGGCCAGCCGAGCGCCGGGCCTCCTCTCCGATGGACCTCCAGCCGACGAAGAGCGGTCACGGCCGTGACCGTTCCACGGATCGCCGTCGTCGGCCGCCAGAACGTCGGCAAATCGACCCTGGTCAACAGGCTCTTCGGCAAGCGCGAGACGATCGCACACGACGACCCGGGGGTCACGCGCGACCGCGTGGAACTCGAGGCGACGTGGAACGGGAAACGGTTCGGGCTCGTCGACACGGCCGGATACCTCCACCGAGCGACCGGCGTCGAAGCGCTCGCCGGTCTGCAGTCGCTTCGGGCGATCGACGAGGCCCAGCTCGTCCTCCTGGTGGTCGACGTCGCGTCAGGGATCACGGAGGAGGATGCCCAGCTCGCACACCGCCTCCGACGGGTGGCGTCACCCGTGCTCGCCGTCGTGAACAAGGTGGACGCGGCCGAGGATGAGGTCGAGGTGTCCGCGTTCCTCGCGCTGGGCCTCGGCGATCCGATCGCCGTGTCCTCGAAGCACGGTCGGGGCGTGGGTGAGCTCCTCGACCGCATCGTCGACCTCCTCCCGGACGCCCCGAGAGCCGCGGATGACGGCGGTGAGGACCGAGAGGAGCCGCGATTCGCCATCGTCGGCCGGCCGAACGTGGGCAAGTCCAGCCTGTTCAACACGCTGGTCGGTGAGGAGCGGTCGGTGGTGTTCGAGGAGGCGGGGACGACGCGCGACAGCGTCGACGCCCTCGTGGAATGGCGGGACGCGGGGCGGATCCGCTTCGTCGACACGGCGGGGATGCGGCGCGCGATCCGGGTGAAGGGGGTGGAGTACTACAGCTTCGTTCGAGCGGGCGCTGCGATCGATCGAGCCGACGCGGCTGCGGTCGTCTTCGACGCGAAGGAGGGGCTCACCGCCGAGGACCAGAAGATCGCGTTCCGCGTCCTCGAGGCCGGCAGAGCGTTGCTCCTCGTCGCGAACAAGTGGGATCTCGTGGAGGACAAGGATCGGCTCTTCAAGCAGCTGACGGAGGAGGCGACGCTGCTGGCCCGCGCCACCGTGATCCGGACCTCCGCGGCCCGCGGCCAGGGCGTCGCGAGGATCCCGGAGCTGCTCCTCGAGCTCCGTACGAGGTGGGCGGGCCGCGCGTCGACCTCTCGGGTCAACCAGGTGCTCCAGGAGCTCCAGGGCGCGCAACCCCCGCCTCGGTCCTCCGGCACGCTCCACTATGCGACGCAGGTGGCGAGCCGTCCCCCTTCCTTCGTCTTCTTCGGGGGTGGCCGCCCGCCGGTTCCCGGCTATCGCCGGTACGTGGAGAACAGGCTGCGCGAGGCCTTCTTCCTGGACGGCATCCCGATCCGGATGCGATTCCGGCCACGTACCCGAGGAGGCTGAAGCGGGGCGGTTGGGTGGGCGTGGAGCCGCACCCCGCACGACTACACTGCCACGGACGGGCCGTGGCGCAGCTTGGTTAGCGCGTCTGACTGGGGGTCAGAAGGTCGCCGGTTCGAATCCGGCCGGCCCGACGGATGAGAGGGACGACGGAGACGATGCCGGCATCCTCCGCTGTCGTCACCGTCCCCAACATCCTGTCGTTCGCCCGCATCGCCACGATCCCTTTGTTCTGCTGGCTGGCGGCGAACGAGCGGACGAGGGTCTGGGGGATCCTGCTGTTCGCCGTCGTGGTCAGCACCGATTGGGTCGACGGGTACGTCGCGAGGCGGACGGGCCAGGTGACCGAGCTCGGACGCATCCTCGATCCGGTCGCCGACCGGCTCGCGATCGCGGCCGGCCTCGTCACGTTCGCGATCGCGGGGATCTTCCCGTTCTGGGCGGCGCTGTTGATCCTGGTTCGCGACGTCGGCGTGGTGCTCGGCGGCGCCGTGCTGCTCTGGGGAAGGAACATCCGGGTGGACGTTCGTGGGATCGGCAAGATCGCCACGTTCTCGTTGATGGCCGCCATCGCGTGGATCGCCTGGGGCAACGCGGACGGTCCGCTCGGCGACGTCCTCCTCGTCGGGGGATGGCTCGCGTACGTGGTGGGGATCGTCGAGTACTACCTCGCGGCAGGCCTCTACGCGATCGATGTGCGTGACGCCCTCGCGGAGCGAGGCATGCTGGAGGAGTAAGTTCACCCAGGGCCCGCGGCGATGGTCACCACCGACCCGGGCTGCCACGGCGAACAGAACGGAGGAACGAGTGGAGTACCCGGAAGACCTGAGGTATTCGCGAGAGCACGAGTGGGCGCGATCGGAGAACGGACGCATCCGCGTGGGCATCACCGACTTCGCCCAGGATGCATTGGGGGACGTCGTGTACGTCGACCTGCCCGAGTCGGGCACGCAGGTGACGAGCGGTCAGGCGTTCGGAGAGGTCGAGTCGACGAAATCCGTCTCCGACGTGTTCGCTCCCGTCTCGGGATCGATCGTGGAGCGCAACGGCGCGCTGGAGGAGCATCCGGAACTCGTGAACGAGCATCCCTACGGGGACGGCTGGCTGGTCGCGATCGACCCGACCGATCCGGCCGAGCTCGACGCGCTCCTCGACGCCGCGGCCTACCAGGAGCACATCTCGACCTCCTGACCAGCGCTGACCAGCGCGACCCTCGACGCTCGAGCGCAGGTCGAGGCTCACTGCGAAGCCAGGTTGAGGGTGACGGCGTTCCGAGGTCGAGGGTACGGCGAAGGCTCGGTTGACCCTCCTCACCTGCTGCGATAACGTCCCCGACGGGTCGAGGTCGACGGTTGTGCGCAACATCGAACGTCGACACCAGGTGGGGGAAGAGGGGAAGCAGACGGTGTTCTGTACTCGTTGTGGACATCCGAACCGCGACGACGCACGCTTCTGCGCGGAGTGCGGAGCTCCGCTTCAGGACGACTCGACGGTCACGCTCACCCCGGTCGAACCCGACGACGAAGAGAACGTCGAGTTCCCGTTCCCCGAAGACGAGCTCGAACCCGGCCAGGCGCTCCTTCAGGTCAAGCGAGGCCCCAACGCAGGGTCGACGTATCTGCTCGACACCGACACGTCCACGATCGGGCGGAACACGGAGAGCACCGTGTTCCTCGACGACATCACCGTCTCCCGTGCGCACGCCATGTTCGAGCGCAAGGGTGGGGAGTGGTTCGTCCGCGATGCGGGGAGCCTCAACGGGACGTACGTGAACGGCGAGCAGGTCGACGAGACGAAGTTGGCCACGGGCGACCAGGTCCAGATCGGACGCTTCAGGCTGACGTTCTTCCAGGCAGGGGAGTGAGCCAAGAGGGAGAGATGGAGATGGCCGGCACGCGCAATTACCAGTCGATCGGTGAGGTCCTCGTGTCCGTGAAGACGGAGTTCCCGGACATCACGATCTCGAAGATCCGGTTCCTCGAGGCCGAGGGCTTGATCGAGCCCGAGCGGACGCCGTCCGGCTACCGCAAGTTCTACCGGCACGACGTCGATCGACTGAAGTCGATCCTCCGGCTCCAACGCGACGAGTACCTTCCCCTGAAGGTGATCAAGGAACGCCTGCTCCATCAAGACGCTGGGGCCGACGACACGGGGGTCGCGTCCGACGGAGAAGCCGCGGAGGATGAGGACGTGTCGGCGATCGACGAGATCGCCGACGCGCCCACCGGGCTGCAGATGTCGCTCGAGGAGATGTCCACCGCCACCGGGATCGATCGCGACCGGATCAAGGAGCTCGAAGCGTTCGGGATCATCTCTACGCATGGCCCCGAGGGCGCCCGCTATTACGACGGTGACGACTTCATCATCCTGTCGATCGTGAAGGACTTCTTCCGCTACGGGATCGAGGCTCGGCACCTCACGATGTACAAGCACTTCGCGGACCGGGAGTCGTCCTTCTTCGACCAGATCGTCGCGCCGACCCTCCGGCAGAAGAACCCGGACGCTCGCCGCACCGCGGCCCAAACCCTGGCGAACCTGTCATCGACGTCGCGGAAGTTCAAGCAAGCCCTCCTGCGGACGAACCTGCGCGACAACCTTCGCAGCGCGTGAAGCGGAGGGTCGCCGCGCGCGCGGCCGCCTTCCTTCCACTCGTGCTCCTCGTCGCCCAGGCGTCGTGGCTGCACGCGATCGGGGCCCCGGCCGCGCCACCCCCGACGCCGGTCCCGCCGAACGGGTCGCCGTCCCCGTTCGTGTCGCGACTCTCCACGCCCGCCGACCCGGTACCGGTCCCACGGATCGATGCCCCGGCCGTCGTCCTGATGGATCTCGCCGCCGGGCAGATCCTGTATCAGCGAGCCGCGGTGACACCGCGACCGGTCGCGAGCCTGACGAAGCTGATGACGGCGTTGCTCGTCCTCGAAGCCGAGGAGGGGCGTCTGGACCGGACCGTCGGTGTCGATCCCGATGCCGTCTTCGGCCGGGGGGAGTACGGGGCGGGGTCGTCGCTCGGCCTCCGGGCGGGTGAGCGGGTCTCGGTCCGGGGGTTACTCGCCGGCCTGCTCCTCGGGTCCGCGAATGACGCCGCGGAGGCGCTCGCCATCGAGGAGTCCGGAAGCGTCGGCGCGTTCGTCACGGCGATGAACGTGCGCGCGCGCGCGCTCGGGATGGCGGAGACGACCTTCGCGTCTCCTCACGGGTTGGACGACCGGGGTCTGTCCTCGGCATCCGACATCCTCACGTTGTTGCGCGAAGTGCGGAGGCACACGGCGTTCCGGCGGCTCGTGGCCACGAGGGTCGTCGTCGTCCGCTCGGACTCGGCACCATCACGGCGCATCCAGAATCGCAACGTGATGCTGTGGCTCTATCCGGGGGCTTCCGGGGTGAAGACCGGGTCGACGGCGGGCGCGGGGTACTGCCTCGTCGCGACCGCCCACCGCAGCGGGCGAGAGCTCGCTGCCGTCGTCCTCGGCGGTCGCGACGAGGTGTTCTCCGAAGCGGCTGCGCTCCTCAACCACGGGTTCGCGGCCTACCACGTGCGGACCTTGGTCTCGGAAGGCGCGCCGCTCGGGAGCGTTCGGGTGCGTGGCGGCACCGTGCCCGTCGTGGCGGGGGAGGATCTCGAGGCGCTCGTGCGCGCGCAGGACACCGGGGGGGTCGAGCGGATCGTCACGGCATCGAGGTCGGTGGCGTACCCTCCCGCGAGCGGCTCCCAAGTGGGGATGCTCCGCGTCACGTCGGGCGGAACCCTTCTCGGGCAGGTGCCCGTCCTGGTGGCGGACCTCCCTCCCCCGGAGGAGCCGCGCGGATCCTGGTGGGGTCGGGCCGTGGGCGCCGTCTCGTCCGCGCTGGGCAGCGTGATCGCCGATCTCATGGACTGAGCGACGCGGGTTCGCCGCCGACGTGGCCGGGCTCCACCATCTCCGGCCGAACGGATGCTAGGCTCCGAACCCGATGACGGAGCTCGCTCGCGTGCTGTACGGGCGCGAGGACATCCACCGCCGCGTGGACGAGCTCGGCCGCACGATCACCGGGGACTACGTGGGGCGTGAGCCCGTCCTGATCTCGGTGCTCAAGGGCGGCACGGTGTTCCTCGCGGATCTGATGCGCCAGATCGCGTTGCCGCTGGAGACCCATCTGATGGCGATCAGCCCCTACGGCGGCCATGAGGTCTCGCTGGGACGGGTTCGGATCCTCCTCGACGTGGAGATCGATCTCACTGACCGCGATGTCGTGCTGGTCGAAGACATCGTCGACACCGGGCTCACGCTCTCCTATCTCTTGTCGATCCTGCGGTCCCGCAACCCGGCTTCGCTCGAGGTCTGCACGCTCCTCGATCGATCGATCCGACGGATCGTCCCTCTCACCCCTCGATACGTGGGATTCGATTGCCCTGACCACTTCGTCGTCGGGTACGGCCTCGACTTCGAGCAGCGGTACCGGAACCTCGCCGACATCCTGGAGATCACCGATACCGATGCGCTCAAGGCCGATCCCGACGCCTTGCTCCCGCATCTCGCCGTCCCGGCCTGAGCGGAGGTTGCGCTCGGTCGCGGGCCCCTCGTACAGTGCCAGCACATGATCGAGATGCAGCTGGAAGGCGTTCGCGTGGAGCTTCCGACCAACCAGCCGATCGTGTTGCTCCGGGAGCGAGACGGCGAGCGTTACCTGCCGATCTGGATCGGGGCCTCCGAGGCGGCCGCGATCGCCCTCTCACTGCAAGGGGTCCAGACCCCCAGGCCGATGACCCACGACTTGATGAAGAACATCCTCGAGGATCTCTCCGTCGCTGTGCAGAAGATCGTCGTGACCGAGCTGCGTGACTCGACGTTCTACGCGACGATCGAGCTCCAGCGGAACGGGGATCACTACGAGGTGAGCTCGAGACCCTCTGATGCGATCGCCTTGGCGGTGAGGCTCGCCGTCCCGATCTTCGCCAGCGAGGATGTGCTCGATGAGGCGTCGATCCTGATCCCCGGCGAGGAGGACGAAGAGGTCGAGAAGTTCCGGGAATTCCTCGACCAGGTCACCCCCGAGGACTTCAAGCCCGAGGGCCCGCCGGACTGAACTCCGCCGGTCGAGGAGATCAGCCGTAGAAGAAGACGGTCACCCAGAGCAGACCGTCGCCGTCACGGTAGGTGCCGAGCGCGACGCGTCGGAAGCGGTGATTCACGATGTTCGCGCGGTGGACGGGGGAGTCCATGAACGCCTGCTGCAGATCCGCGACCGATCCACCGGTGACGCCGACGTTCTCTCCCCAGGTCGACCAGCTGGTGCTCTTGAGGTAGTAGCTGGCAGGGTCCTTCGTGTGGAAGAGCTTGCCGTACCCTCCGGAACCATCCGGAGTATTCGCCATCTTGATGCTGTGCTTCCGCGCGAGCTTCGAGATCTGCCAGTGCATGTCCACCCGTCGGACGTCGTTGAGCACGCGGCTGGTGTTGGTCGCCCTGTACATCCGCGCCCTGGGCGAGAGTGTCCCGGCGCCCGCCGGAGCGGGAGCGAGCGCGGTCAGGCCCGTCATGAGAGCCGACACGAGGGCGATCCTCGTAAGTGCGGTTCGGCTTCGTGTCATCCGGTGGTGTCCCTCGTCGGCCGGTCCCTAGTTCCGGGTAGTACAGCTATCCATCGACGACGGGCGCCGAGAACTTGAGCCGCGTTCGAGCGGGTGACCGCCCCTTTCCGTTGACACGTATTCCCCACGGGCATACGCTGCAACGACACCGTCGTAATTACCGAGCTGTGATGAGCGGGGAGCGATGACGAGCGAAGAGGGGTTCCGGGTACCGGACGTCTGTCGGATCGTCGGTATCAGCTATCGGCAGCTCGACTATTGGGCCAGGACGGAGCTCGTGACGCCCTCGATCCGCGACGCCCGCGGATCGGGGACGCAGCGGCTGTACTCGTTCCAGGACCTCGTCTCCCTGAAGGTCATCAAGAAGTTGCTGGACACGGGGGTGTCGCTCCAACGGGTCCGCAAGGCCGTGGAGCACCTGCATTCGATGAAGCGGCCGACGCACCGCGTCACCTTGATGTCGGACGGCCGTGGGGTCTACGAGGCCCATTCGGCGGAAGCCGTGATCGACCTCCTCCAGAAGGGACAGGGCGTTTTCGCCATCGCGCTCGACCAGGTCTGGAGCGATCTGGAGGGAACCCTCTCGAAACGCAGACGGGCGGCCGCAGGAGGGTCGTGAGCGCGCGAGCCGTGACCCCGGTCGCACCCACGCTGGAGTCCCTCCCCAAGAGCGATACGGTTCGTTTCGCCCACGCTTCCGAGCGCCAGTTCGCGCAGCTGCTCGATTTCTACGGCATCGTCTGGGACTACGAGCCGACGTCGTTCGACATCGAATGGGACCGTGAGGGCAACGTCGTCCGCCGCTTCACGCCGGACTTCTTCCTCCCGGAGTTCGACCTCTACATCGAGATCACCACGCTGAACCAGAAGCTCGTCACCAGGAAGAACCGGAAGGTCCGTCAGCTTCGCGAGCGCTATCCGGAGATCCGGTGCAAGGTCTTCTATCAGCGCGACTACCTCTCCCTCGTCACGAAGTACGGACTCGAGGATCGCTCCGGCTGAGCGGCGGCCTGCCCGTACACTGCTCGCCGTGAAGTTCGCCCCGCATACCGATGCCGAGATCGGCGAGATGCTCTCGGCGATCGGCATCGAATCCCTCGACTCGCTGTTCGAGCAGATCCCTCCCTCGGTCCGTCTCGAGGGGTCGCTCGGGCTCCCGGACGGTGTCTCGGAGCTCGAGATCGTCGAGGACCTTCGCGCGCTCGCCGCGCGCGATCGGCACCTGGACGAGCTGGTGTGCTTCGCCGGCGCGGGCGCCTACGACCACTTCATCCCCGCCGTCGTATGGGCGCTCGCCGCCCGGTCGGAGTTCTCGACCTCGTACACGCCGTATCAACCGGAGCTTTCACAAGGCGTGCTCCAGGTCCTCTTCGAGTTCCAATCGATGGTGTGCGAGCTCACCGGGATGGATGTGTCGAACGCCTCCCTCTACGACGGCGCAACGGCGCTCGTGGAGGCCGTGCACATGGCCAGGGGGGGTGAGCGGACCCGGGTCCTGGTCTCGGAGGGCGTGGACCCGAGGCTGGTCGAGACCCTCCGGACGTACGGGAGTGGATCCGGCTACGAGCCAGAGATCTTCGCATCCGAGGATGGCCGGGGAGGCGCACCGGCCGTCGGAGACGACGTCGCGGCCGTCGTCGTCCAGCACCCCAACGTGCTCGGGATCCTCGAGCCGGCCTCCGAGCTCTTCTCCGTGGCGAGAGAGGGCGGCGCCCGGGCGATCCAGGTCTTCGACCCACTCTCGCTGGGGGTGCTGGCCCCGCCGGGGGAGCTCGGAGCGGACATCGCCGTCGCCGAGGGCCAGTCCCTCGGGAACCATCTCGCCTTCGGTGGCCCCTACCTGGGGCTCATCGCCGCCCGGATGTCGGACGTGCGGCGGATGCCGGGCAGGATCGTGGGGGAGACCGTCGACGTCGACGGCACGCCCGGATACGTCCTCACCCTGCAGGCGCGTGAGCAGCACATCCGTCGTGAGAAGGCCAACTCGAACATCTGCACGAACCAGACCCTGATGGCGGTGGCGGCCACGATCTACCTCGGCTGGCTCGGTCCGGAGGGCCTCGTGGAGGTCGGGCGCCGATGCGCTGCGAAAGCCGCCTACGCCGCGGACCGCCTCACCGGGATCGAGGGCGTCTCACTCCTGCATCCCTCCGCGCCGTTCTTCAAGGAATTCGCGCTCCGGGTGCCTGTCCCCGCAGACCGCGTCGTCGCCGCTCTCGTGGAGCGCGGGTTCCTCGCGGGCGTCCCCCTGCCACGGGAGGGAGACGACGTCTTGCTCGTGGCCTTGACCGAACGGCGGAGCAAGGAGCAGATCGACGCCTACGCCGAGGCGATGGGGGAGGCGCTCGCATGAACGCGGTGGGGGCGCCGATCCGCCGGCAGGGCCCCGGGGGCGGCGGAACGATCCTCGACCGCTCCGTCCCCGGCCGCCGCGGCTGGAGCCTGCCGCCCCTGGATGTTCCGGAGGCGCCCGTGCCGGAGGAGCACGCCCGCGGACGTCGTCCCGGCCTGCCCGAGGTGGGGGAGGTGGACCTCGTCCGCCACTACACGGGCCTGGCGCAGATGAACTACGGCCTCGATACGGGGATGTACCCCCTCGGCTCGTGCACGATGAAGTACAACCCGAAGGTGGCCGAGGCGGTCGCCGCTCTTCCGGGTTTCCAGCGCCTCCACCCGCTCCAGCCGGACAGCACCACCCAAGGCGCGCTGGAGCTCCTGTGGCGCCTGGAGCGCGCGCTGTGCGAGATCACGGGGATGGACCAGGCGACGCTGCAGCCGCCGGCCGGCGCGTGCGGCGAGATGACCGGCCTCCTCCTGATGCGTGCGTTCCACGAGGATCGAGGCGACGCGAGGCGTCGCGTGATCATCCCGGATTCCGCGCACGGGACGAACCCCGCGAGCGTGCGGCTGGCGGGGTTCGAGGCAGTGCCGGTCCGCTCCGATGCGCGAGGTCTGGTCGACGCAGGGGCGCTGGCGAAGCTCGCGGACGACTCCGTGGCCGGTCTGATGCTCACCAACCCGAACACCCTCGGTCTGTTCGAGGAGGAGATCGAGGAGATCGCGGCGACGATCCACGGTGTCGGCGGGCTCCTGTACTACGACGGGGCGAACCTGAACGCGATCCTCGGGCGGTGCCGTCCGGGCGACATGGGTTTCGACATCGTCCACATCAACACCCACAAAACGTTCGCGACACCGCACGGAGGAGGGGGCCCGGGGGCGGGACCGGTCGGGGTGAAGGACGAGCTGGCCGCCTTCCTCCCCGCACCGACCGTACGGAGGAACGAGGATGGGGGATTCTCGCTCGACCCCGGTGGGGAGCGCTCGATCGGTCGGATGCACGGGTTCCACGGGAACGTCGGGATACTGGTCCGAGCCTACGCGTACGTGTTCCTGCACGGTGCCGACGGGCTCAGAGAGGTGAGCGAGCTGGCGGCGCTCAACGCGAACTACCTCGCTCGCCTGGTGGGGGAGGAGTTCCCGCTCGCGCATCCGGGCATGCGGCCGATGCACGAGTTCGTGGCCACCGCGAAGCGGCTCCGAGACGCGACCGGGATCAGGGCCATGGATGTCGCGAAACGCCTGATCGACCTGGGGTTCCACCCGTCGACGGTGTACTTCCCCCTCGTCGTGGAGGAGGCCTTGATGGTGGAGCCGACGGAGACGGAGTCGAAGGCGACCCTCGAGGCCTTCGGCGAGGCGCTCCGCCGGACGGCGGAGGAGGCCCGGGAGCGACCCGATGTCCTCCGGGAGGCGCCCGTGACCACGCCCGTGCGCCGACTCGACGAAGCTCGCGCGGCCCGAGCGCTGAAGCTTCGCTGGTAGCTCGGGGCCCCACTACCTCATCCTGGCATCCGCCGGGCGCATCTTCCACGCGTCGCTCGGTTCCAAGCTCACGTCTGTGTCCTGGACCGTGGCGGGGGAGAACGTGGGGGCGGGCGGCAGCATGCGAGCGCTGTACGAGGCGTTCATGAAGAGCGACCCGCACCGGGACAACATCCTCGGGAGGGGATCCCGTCGCGTCGGCGTCGGCGTGTACGCGCACGGCGGGTTCCTCTGGGTGACGCTGATCTTCGTGGGGTGAGGCCGGAGACGCAGGAAAGGGCGGGGTCCCCGATGGGACCCCGCGCCGTTCCTTCCATCCACTCGACGGCTACGCGGCCTCGCGCTCGGGCCGGCGTCTCCGGGTGGTCGCGACAACAGCCACGCCGATCCCGAAGAGCACCATCGAGATGATCCCCAGCCGCCCGGCGTCCGATCCCGTGAACGGGGTCGGCGGGTTCGGCGGGGTCGAACCGGCGATCGGCGTCACGACGGCGTCGTCGTCGGAGCTCACCGACCGGCCGAGGATGTCCTCGCCGGTCGCCGTGCCGACGTTGGTGACGGGAACGTCACCCACCACGAAGTCCTTCGTCAGCGTGGCGGACTTCCCGGGCTCGAGGACCGCGATATCCCCGATGTGCCCCAAGATGTCGTCGTCGACGCTGATGTCGTACAGCGTGGTGTCGCCCGTGTTCGTGACGACGTAGGTGTAGGTCACGGTCGTGCCGATCGGCACCGTGTCCTCGTCCACCGTCTTCACGATCTCGATGGCAGGGTGGATGAGATCCGTGGCGCAGTTGGCCAGGGCCTCCACCGCCACGCGACTGCCGACGCCCGAGCCCTTCGCCGTGACTTCGTTGATCAGCGGGTCCGGATCGCTCTCCAGCACCACGTAGTCGAAGTCGTGCGACTCGGACGCACCCACCGCGAGCTCGTCTGCGAAGGATGCGGACAGGTCGCCGAGGATCGAGTCCATCACGGTCACGTTGTCGAGATCCTCGTCGCCGGTGTTGGAGACGGTGATCGTGTACGTGACCGTGTCGCCGACGTGCGCGAGCGCGGTGCAGCTCTTCGTCACGCCGATCGTCGGGTTCAGGATGTCGGTGTCGCACGTGTCGGTGTCGGTATCGGTGACACCGGAGTCCACCCCATCACCGGAAGCGGTGACCGAGTTCTCGACCGGGTCCTCGGTGGC